>DASRAT010000278.1:0-4584 GCA_035638015.1 Gemmataceae bacterium
TCGCCTTGCGGATCAGCTCCGCGCCAAGGGCATTGCCGGCGTCCCCGCCAAGGGGCAGGCGGCCGATGTTTCCAAGGAAGATTACAAGACCTTGCTCAATATGTCGCGCAGCGCCTTGCAGCGCGGCGACCTCGACCTGGCGGAGAGTTACTGCAAACAGGCCGAGAAAAAAGACAACATCCTACCCAACATGCCATGGAATGACAGCCCCACCAAGGTGATGCGCGACATTCAGACGGCACGCCAGAAACAGGCCGTGGCGATGAACGCTTCCGATCAGATGCGGCCCGTTCAGGACGCCAAGCAAGATTCCAAGCAAGAGCAACCGTCGATGCTCACGTCCGGCCTTAACAAGGTCAAGTCGATGTTCACGCCCAACGCCCCGCAACCTGAACCAAAAAATGACGTTCAACAGCCCAAGCAAATGCGTCCTGTCCAAAACGATTCAGGCATAGTGCAAGCCGGGTACAACACCCCAGATGCAAACCCCATGAATCCCAACAATAATATGGTCGCCGGCCCCGCGGTGACGCCTCAAATGCCACCGATGCAGCAGCAAAACATGGTTTCCAAGGAGACCCTGGAAGCCCGCATGTTGCGTGACAAGGCCATCGAAGCTATTACGAGGGACGATTTGGTTGCGGCCAAGAAATACGCTGAGCAAGCCAAGGCCAAGATGGACCCCAATTCATGGTGGGAGAGGCCCTCGCCAGACGAGCTCCTCGTCAGCATCAATCAGCATCTGGGCAATGGTGCGCCCGGCGCCGGCAACAACGGCAAGGGCCTGCCTGCGGCCAACGGCGCTCTGCCGCCCGTCGATGCGGCCAACGCTCGCAATCGCCTCAAGGAAGCGCGTGTTTTGTTCAGCAAAGGTCAATTGGACGACGCCGAACGCCTTTGTGGCCAGGTCGCGACGGTCAAGGTCTCCTGGGGCGTGTTCGAGGACAATCCCGACAAGCTCCGCAGCGACCTCAAGTCGGCCCGTCAAAAATCGGACAAGGCCGAGTCGGTCAAGGTTTTGACCGACGCTCGCAAGGCACTGGCCTCGGGCAATCTCGATGAGGCCCGCGCCAAGGCGTGGAAGGCAAAGCAAATGCACGGCCCTTACAACATGTGGGACCTGGGTGACAGGCCCGATAAGTTGCTGGCCGACATCGACACCGCCGAAGCCAAACTGAAAAAGACCGGCAACACCGTCGTCGTCGCCAAGGACAATCTGAACAAGGGCAACAACAAACCGAACGACCTGAAGTCAGGCGGGGATAACTTGCCGCCGCCGGTTTCCGTGGCGGCCATGTCCGCCAAGCAGCGTGCCCAGGGGCTGCTCGCGGAAGGCCGCTTGATGCTGCAGCAAGGCAATTTGGCCGGTGCTCAAGCCAAGGGTTTCGAGGCCCGCAATGCGGCCAACGAGGCCTACAAGGCGGGTTTGGGCTTTGGGCCCGGCGAGGAGTCGCCGGACATGTTTCTGCTCGCCCTGAGCGGGCAGGCCAAGGCGCGGATTGACGGCCTCGTCCGTAGTGCGGATGAGATTGCCGCCGATCCAACCAACGACGCGGCCCGGTTGAAAAAGGCCTCGGATTGCCTCTATGAAGCGCACAATATTGCACTCCAATTCAAGCTCGACACGATGCCGCTGGAAGGCAGGCTCAAGGTGGTGGCCCAGCGGCAAGGCAACCCCGGCGGCCTTGTCAACGTGGCCGCGCAGCAGTCGGTTCAGGGCAACATGGGTTTGAAGCTGCTGGACGACTCCCGCAAGGAGATCGCCGCCAGCCGGCTGACGATGGCCCGCAAGCTGGCCGAGGAAGCGTTTGATCCCAAATACGGCGTTCAGGACCAGGCCGCGATGGTGCTGCGCAGCATTGACATCGAGGTGTTCGAGCAGCAGCGCCGCGAAGCGGACCGGGCCTTCATCGCTGCCAACGATGCATTCCTCCAGAAAGACTATCGTCGCGCCCAGGGCATCCTCGCCGAAATCGATGATCGGCTGTTGAGCGATCGCAACAAAGGCCGCCTGCGCGAGATCGCCATGCAGCCCGAGATGCAATTGCGGCCGGTTAGCGGCGAAATCAAGCAAATTCAGGGCAACCCGATCAACGTCCAGGGCCCCGGAACCGCCAATGTTTCCGACATGCCCATGCCCGGCGTCAAACCTGGCACCGATGATTTCGCGAGCTACAACGCCATAGCGGCAGTCCAGCGCGACATGTTCTTGAAGGAAGGCTTGAACGCCCAGCGGCTCGCCATGCAAAAGGCCAAGGACGGGGATCTGGATGCCGCCATAGAGGTCCTTCGTGGCTACACGGCCAGTCTGCAAGGTTCCGGCCTCGATGCGGAGCAAGTCGCAGTGCTGGCCAAGTCGCCCGAACGCAAAGTGCAAGAGTATTTGACGATCAAGGCCCAGCAGAAATTTCAAAAGGAGCAGCTAGTCGGCCAAGGCGGCGCTGTGAAAAGCGAACAGCAACGGCAAATGAAGCAATTCGAAAATGACAAGGAAATCAGCAAACTCGCCGACCAGGCCGGGCAACTCATGCGCGACGGCAAATTCATCGAGGCACGCCTGTGCTGGCTCAAAATCCAGGACATCGATCCCGAAAATCCGGCAGCGAAGGTTGGGTTGCCGGAATGCAACATTCAGGCGCAAATCAGGCGTAACGCGCAAATCGACATCAACAAAAAAACGCTCTTTCAATACGAACTGGAAGGCGATCCGGGTCCGTATGTGGACATGGTGAGTCCCGTCAGCATTGATCCCAAGCGCTTTGAAAAAAACAAGGATCGTCCTAATTACATGAACGGCATCAAGATGAACTTGAAGGATCCCGCGGATCGAGCGCTCCAACGAGAGTTGAATGAAAGAAAAGTCACGCTTGCCTTTTCCAACCTGCCACTGCAAACATGCATCGACGGGGTGCGACAATATGTCGGCAACCTCAACATCCTCTGCGATCACGCGGCCATCCAGACTGCGGGCATTCACCTTGACAAACCGGTGAGCTTGACCGTCACCGACATGAGCTTGAAGGACGCCCTGACGCACCTTCTCAAAAACGCCAACTTGACGTTCTGCGTCCAAAATCAGGCCATCGTCATCACCACCGAAGAAGGCGCCGCAGGCAGGCATGAAATGAGGATCTACCCGGTGACGGACCTCATCATTCCCATTCCCAACAATAAATCGCAGCAAATCGAGCTGGACAAAGCGCGCTGGCAAGCCGCGATCAATAAACAGCTAAACGCCGGCGGCGGTTACGGCGCGCCTTCGGCTTACTCTGGCGCTGGCGCGTTGCCGCCCGGTCAACAGGTCAGCTCCGGCACCGGCGCCTTTGCCGGCCAGCCGAACAACCTGCTGGGTCCCCAACCCCCCAAGCCGACCGGCCAGCAGACCATGGAAGAACTGCTGATACGTCTTATCACCAGCACCATTGCGCCAAACACCTGGAGCGACGTCGGCGGCAAGGGCACCATTCAGTATTATCCGATCGGCAACGCCCTGGTCGTCAACCAAACGCAGGACATTCAGGAGCAGATCATCGATCTGTTGCAAGCCTTGCGGCGCCTGCAGGACCTTGAAGTGGCCATCGAGATGCGGCTGGTGTCGGTCTCGGAAGCGTTCTTCGAGTTCATGGGTGTCAACTTCGACATGAACATTCTGCACGGCAGCACCCGTTATGCACCGGAACTGCTCTCGGGTAACTTCGCCCCGGCCGGTCAAATCAACCAGTTTGCCCCCAGCTCGTTCTGGTCGGGCCTGACGCCAGCCGGAACCTTCACGCCAGACCTGGGTGTGCCGATCAAGCCCAGCAGCTTTGGGTTCTCCTTGCCCCCGTTCGGCGGCTATCCCGGCACGCTGGGCGCAGATGGCGGCATCTCGCTAGGCCTGGCGTTCCTGAGCGATGTCCAGGTGCATATGTTCCTGGAAGCCGCCCAGGGCGACCGCCGCACCAATGTCATGCAGGCGCCAAAGATCACGGTGTTCAATGGCCAGACCGCCAACATCAACGTTGGCGACGAATTGACCTTCCTCGACACCATCGACGTAATCCAGGTCAACAGCCAGACAGTGTTCCAGCCGGCGCAGAACCGGACCGCCTATGGCGTCTTCATGACCGTGACGCCGGTGGTGTCGGCGGACCGGCGCTTTGTGCGCTTGAACCTGAATCCCACTCTGCGCAACCTGATCTCGGCGACGGTGCCCCTGTTGCCGGTACAACAGGTGGTGCCACAGTTGTTCTACGACGGCATTTCGCCGCCGCAGCCCGCGATCTTCCAGATGTTCTTCCAGCAACCCTCGACGGCCTTCATTACACTGGACACGACAGTGGTAGTGCCAGATGGTGGCACGGTTTTGATGGGCGGATTGAAGACCATGGTGGAAGGCCGCAACGAGTTTGGGCCGCCAGTGCTAGGCAAAATACCGTACCTCGACCGGCTGTTCCGCAACGTAGGTTACGGCCGCGAGGCGCAGAGTTTGATGATCATGGTGACCGCCCGGATCATCATCAACGAGGAAGAGGAAATGGAATTCCGCGGCGAATTGCAGCCACGGATACCGCGATAGCAGTTGTCAGTTGTCAGTTGTCAGTT
>DASRAT010000279.1:0-9896 GCA_035638015.1 Gemmataceae bacterium
CCGTTGTTGATGATCGAGCTAGCGCCGGCGTCGGACACTACGGTCAGCGTGCTGCCGGCCTGCACCAAGATCGAACCGGTGACATTGGTAATCGTGTTGTCGCCAAGCGCGGCTTCGACATCGCCGGTGAGGTTTTCGAGATTGACCGAGCCGGCGACGCTGACATCGGCCTTGGGTCCGCTCGAGCCGTCGGTCTGCGTGGCCATCTGAACCTGAGCGGTCGCGGTCAAGTTGACGTCGCCGGTATTCTGGATGACCGCGTTTTGCGTCAGGGCCTGGGTCGTTTGCGTCAGGCTGTTATCCGCAAATGATCCGCCAATGGCCGTGCCGGTGGCGAATGCCACTGCGCCCGCGCCGGCGATGAGCATCGGCGACTCCAGCGCAGTCAAATTGATCGCATGAGATCCAATCACCGTGACGCCGCTGCGAATCAGGGCACTGGTGTTGTCCGTTACCAGATTGAATGCAACGTCGCCTGAAGCGCCGAAGCCGTAGGTCAGGTTGTTATGTTGCTGCACTCCGCCGGTGCCGGGGCGAAGCCCGGCCAGGTTGGACCCGGCCACCGACATGGTCCAAATGCTTTGGGTGGAGGTTGCACTCACGCTGACATCATTGCCCGCCTGGACAGTGCCGGACGCGCCTGTGACGCCGTTGACATCGCCAAGAATGGCCTGTGTCGTGCTGTGGTCCGTGGTGAATCCCGCCAAGGCGCCGATGCCTGCGCTATGTCCCTGGGCCACGCCGCCGGCGATGTTGAGATACAAAGCATTGTTCGTGGCTGTGACATTGACGTCGTGCAGCGCATGCACGGTAGCCTGATCTTCGACATAAGCAAGCGTGTTGTTGGTAAAGAAATCAAAGGCCATGGCGCCGTCCACGCCCACGCTGCCGCCGGCCCCGCCGGCCTGGATGTCGGTCAACGCATACTCGGTGCTGTCTGCCTTTACCAGCACATCGCGGCTAGCGCTGACCTTGGCGCCATCATCAATGAAGGCCTTGACCGTGTTGGCCGAGCTGACAACTTGCAGCGTGCCGCCGACGCCAACGTCCGCGACATTGTTGCTGTTGGTAAACGCCAGCGCCGACGGCAACCCCGCCGGCGCGACCAACTGCACCGTGCCGCTCGTCAACACCTTTACATCCTGTGTAGGCCCCGTGGCGTTTTGGTTGACCTTGGCGCCCTGGCCGATGTGGGCGTTGGCAATGTTGTTGATCGTGAAGACATTGACCAGGCCGCCGACGCCTGCATTAGCGCCATTGTTCGTTGTGCCCTGGGCCTGGAGGTAGGAGGTGCCGATCTTGCTTGGGTCCTGAAGAATGCCAGTGACGTAACCGCCCAATGCCGCCATGGCCGCGGCAATCTCGGCGCCTACTTTGGCGCCATCGTTGTGTTGCTCGTTGACCCTGGCCACACCCGTGGCGGTGTCGGCAAATGTCAGAGCAGGATTGGATGGCGCAAAGACAGGCACTTGATTGGGAACATTGGCGGTCGCCGTCAGCGTTAGCGTTCCGGTGACATCGGCAATTGCACCGTTGTCCAGGAAGGCGTCAGCTTCATTGCCATAGGACGAAATCGCCACCGCACCGCCGACGCTCGTGTTGCTCGCGTCGCCAGCGCTGGCACTGGCGCTCATGCGGATGTTGTCAGTGGCGGTCGCGGCGACGGTCATCGTGCCGGCGGTCGCCTGGCCGGTTGGCCCCAGCGAGGCCTTGGCGGTGTTTTGGCTGGAAACGATGGTCAACGCAGCGCCGACGCCAACGCTCAAAGGGGCGGCGCCGGTGAGACTAATGGGGTTGCCGTTAAAACTGCTCGGCAGATTGGTTGCAGAGACGTAATTCTGTAGAGTCGTCAGCAAACTCGACGAATTCTCCGGCGTGGCAATCGAGCCGAACGATCGGGTCACATTTTGATTGTTCACCGCTTGGCTGCTGATGGTTGTGCTGCCGGTGGTGGTGATATGTCCGCCGACTGTGGTGTTGGCTGCCGATTGGTAATCGCCAATGGCGACGCCGACACCCACGCCCGCGCTGCCGCTTTGGTTGAATCCTGCCGCGATGGCCTGCGTCGAAAATGAGTTGGTGCTGCTGGAACTGATTGTCGCCGAAGCAGCCTGCACAGCTGCACCATTGGCCACCGTAGCGCTGGCAGCTGATTGACCCAAACCATAGGCGAGCGAGACGTTGACCGAGCCGCCCGCGGGCACAAGCGTGGTGACGCTCAAGGTGTTGGTCACATCGGCCGTCATGCTGAACGCACCGCCGGCGACAATGGAGACGCCGTTCGCCAGGGCTACCGACGCCGTTGGCTCGGAACTGCCGTAGGAGACGCCGACGAGGCCGGCCTGATTCGAGGTGGTCGAACTGGACACCGCCTTGGAACCCAATGAAACCGTGCCGCCGGCCGTGATGACCGTGTTGGGCCCCATCGAGAGAGTAGCCTGGGCATCGGAGAGCATCGCTGCGGCTTGCGAAGGCTGCAAGGCCGCTTGCAAGAGGCTCAATGCCAAGGTCACCGGCGGCGGCGGCGGATTCAATGTGCTGGGCGCCGGCGTGCTGCCATTTTCCGCGTCGGCGGTGACGGTGATGTTTTGACCCGTGAATGTGGCCGCGCCAATGGTAATGCTGGCGGCGGCGCTGCGCTCCGTGAAATTGCTTAGTCCCAGAACAGTAGTGAAGGTCTCCGGCGGCGCAGCTGTAAGCGTGACGTTGCCAGCTGTGAAGCCGCTGTCGGCGCCGGCCAACAGGCGCGAACTGTCCGCCACGATAATCGTCGGCGCAGCCAGAATCAGGTCGCCAGAGTTACCAATAGACAGAGCCGTCAACGGATCGCCACTGGCGATGTGCCGGCTGGAAATCGTCGCGGTGGAGGCGACAGTCAGCGTGTCGCTCAGGGCAAGATTCGCCGAATTGACGGTGTAAAAGCCATTGACGGTGACAGTCGCCAAACCCGTGACCGTTAGCGCTCCGGTGAGGTTTACCGTACTGTTTAACGTCAAATTCTGATTAGCCTGGCCATTGCCGTGAACATTGATTCCCTTCACTGCGTTGGCGGCGAAATCGCTATTGGCGGTTCCATCAAAAACGCGGATATTCGGACCAACAATCGCCACCGAGGCGGCATCGCCGGACGTTGCGAAATCGACATCCAGGATATTGCCAATAAGCTGTGGCGTGACCGACAAAAGAATGCGGTCTTCGAGGATCTCGAACTGCAATCCAACAGTGGCGCCGTCACCGGACGGCTCTTTGGGCCGCTTGCGACGAAAGGGGGCCAGCAAATTCAGCACGCGAGACTTCCATGTCGTTGTTGTTCTGGGGAGCTTTGAGCGAAACACCAACAATCCTCCGACTCTGGGAAGTTCGGTGGACAATTACCGCCAAAAAAGAGACCCAGGACGCGCAAGGTTGAGAGTATCCTTGAGCGGATGGGCGGTCCAGACAAAAACGGTTTGGATGTCGTATAGCAAAAGTAAATTCTTCAACCCAGCCAACGGGCCAACAATATTCGGTGCGCTGTCGTTGTGGCAAAGGATTGATCTACTTGCCGACGATGCCGTCAAGCGTTCAACGGCTTGCCCGCAATCCAATTTGTGTCAAGGCAGCTGGAGCGTCAAGAGTTGGCTAGGGGTCGGGTGAGCCTTTGGTAATTGGTGTCGCTGGTCTTTCCCGCAGTCACTGTAGGCGGCAGATAGAATGAGAGCTTCGATTCCCGCGGCATTATCACCTGGCGCTTCGAGCTGTCGGTCATGAGCAAAAAGGACTTGCGTCGATTCGACGCACGTCTTTTTTGATTGTCCCTGCATTGCACCTGCGTTGATAGTCGACAACGGAGGCTCGTTGCTGCCTATGAATGCGCGGCCCGCGTGCGTGCAGCTTTTTGGGCAGATCGCGACAATCCGGCAGGCCCCTTGGTCCGCACCGCCTTCATTGCGGCGTTATGGCGCATGGCTGGACCTTTGGTCTGAGCCGCCATTTTGCCTGACGCGGACCGCTCGCCGGCCGTGCGCTGTCGAGCGGCCGCATGAGCTTGTTTGGAAAGTGATGCATGCGACGCTGCCGATTTCCCCTCGCGCTCTAGCGCATGATGGATGCCGGTTGATCGCTTGGCTGACGGCGGGCGTTTCCGCGGCGCCCCATGCCCGCGAGCATAAGCGCGTTCAGCACTCTTGCGCGTCCGGTCGGTCGTTTTTCCTTTGGCCGGTGGCGGCAGATCGACGCCAGCCCGACGGGCCTTGGACAGGCCAATGGCAATGGCCTGTTTGGTGGAGCGCGCTCCATGCTTGCCTTCGCGAATGTGGTGTATCTCCTCGCGGACAAATTCGCCGGCCTGAGTCGTGGGCGATTTGCCCTGCCGTTTGTCCTGCCGCGCCCGTTGGAGAGTTATCTTTTCCGGCATGGCTGTTCCTTTCATGGTTACTTAATTGGACATGCTTGCTGCCGTGCTTTCTTGCCCGGTTCAGTTGATCATAAATGCCGCAAGTTACATGCCAATTTGCCTCATATGGCCACGCTGACGCTGAGCTTGCCCTGCTTGCGCAGCACATTTACGCCGACATCATAGGTGTGCCTCTGAAGCAGCAAATCGACCGAGGCATCGCCCACGCGAAGATTGCGGATTTGGACCTTTTTGAGAAACGGCGGCAGCATGGGATGCGTGAAACACACCGTGGACTGCGTGGCCTTGATTTCGAGCCCCAGGCATGCTTGCAAGAGAAGATAGACTGACGCCGCCGACCATGACTGCGGCGCGCAAGCAACCGGGTAAAGCGTCGGGCCTTCGCCGGGTCGGCGTTCAAAGCCGCAATAAAGCTCAGGAATTCTCTGAAGGTCAAGGAATCGGCTGGCATCGTAAAGCGCGGTGAGGATTCTCAGCGCCTTTTCCTGCTGGCCGTAACGGGCCAGGCCGGCGGCAATCAGCGCATTGTCGTGCGGCCAAACGCTGCCGTTGTGGTAGGACATGGGACTGTACCGCACCTCCGACATGGCCAGCGTGCGCACGCCCCAACCGGACCAGTGCTCGGCGGCGAAAAGCGTTTCCGCGGTTTGGCTGGCGTGCTCGGGATTGGCGATGCCCGTGAAAAGGCAATGACCGGCATTGGAAGCGCGTACCTTGCAAGGCCGATTTTGTCCGTCCAGAGCAAGTGCATAGCTGGCAATATCCTCGCACCAAAATGCGCGTTCGAAACGCTCTTGCAGATCATTCGCTTGCCCCAGAAGCTGATCACCACGCCTGACCTGGCCGAGGGCGAAGGCTAACTGGGCGCCGCGCTGCCTGGCCGCGTAGGCATAGCCCTGCACTTCGCACAAGGCGATCGGGCCTTTCGCCAGCGTTCCGTCTTGGTGGGACACGGCGTCTTGCGAGTCCTTCCAACCCTGATGTACAAGGCCTTCGCGGGCATGGCGCTGGTAGTCGATAAAGCCGTCGCCGTTGGAGTCGCCGTATTGGTCCAACCACTCCAGCGCCAATTCGATGTTCGGCCAGATTTCACGCATCAAAGCCAAGTCGCCGGTGCGTTCGTAATAAGCGCCCGCCAGCATCACAAACAACGGCGTGGAATCGACGCTGCCGTAGTAACGGCCAAAGGGAATCTCTTTGAGATTCGCCATTTCTCCGTCGCGCATTTCATGGATGATCTTGCCCGGTTCCGCATCCTGCTCTGCATTTTGTTGCGTGGCCTGTGTGGCGGCCAAACAACTCAGCACGCCTCGCGCCATGTCGGGATTGACCCATAGACATTCGAGCGCCGTGATGATGCCGTCGCGGCCGAACACGGTGCTGAACCACGGCACGCCCGCAAAGGGATAAAGGCCGTGCACGGTTGCCGTCGTCATCATGTGTAGGTCGGCGGCTGTGCGGCGCAGCCAGGCATTGAATTGCTCGTTGTGCGTATGAATGGAACAAGCTCTGCCGCGATTGGCGTGAATGTCGTCGCCAAGTGCCGTGAATGCCGCATGAAACGAAGGAATCTCCCGCGCGCTCCGGCCATTTTCGCATACTGCAACCATTTGTATGGTCGTCTCCACTTTGGGATCGAGATTCAACTCGAAGCGGACTTCTCCGTCAGAATGATGGGTGGGAATCGGCGTGAATTGCAGCTTGGTATGCCGCACCACGCCGTCGAGACCTTCGTAACCAAGACACATGGTTCCGCTGTGCATACGTGGTTGCAATAGCCGGCCTCTTGCCTGGCGTTTGGTCCCGCGAACCTCGAAGATGTCGGCAAAATCGACGGCATACCGAATCGACACGCAAAGGGCGACGGTCTCCAGGCCGAAATTCTCGATGCGTATGCGCTCGTAACAAACGCCTTGCCAGAGCATCTTGGTTCGCGAGAGGTGCAGAACACCCCGAGAAATACCGAGGTTTTCGCCAACTTGTAGATCAGGATTAGTGAAATCGACGGTGAGCAGATCATTGTCATCCTTGACCGTGGAGCTAAGGAACAAGGGCCGCTTGCCGTTCAGGCGCAGCATGAGCGAGGAAAGAAAGCGCGTGCCCTCGTGATAGAGGCCCTCCTCTCCCAGCCCGCCGGGTTTGATGTCGCCGCAACTGTCGAAAACGGCGAAGGTATCGCCTTGCTTGAGCACCCGCACGTTGGAGTCGGCCAGCGGCTCCGAGGCTCGCACGTAAAAAGGATCCTCGGCGCTTTGCGTGCCTTGGACCTTAATGGCGGCCTCGGCCACTGCCAATCGTTCCGCGGACTCGGTTTCGACTCGTGGCTTGCCCATCCGTCCAGCTCCCAAGGAAATGTGATCCTGAACTTGAGTTTTAGGTGACGCGCACGAACCGTTTGGGCGGGTGGTTCACCGCAATGAGCGATGGTGCGCGCCGGCCGGCAAGTTTGTGGTAAATTCTCAAATAATCTGCGGCCATGCGCCGGTCGGTAAAACGCTTGAGAAAAACTTCGCGGCAGGTCCGTCGGCTCAACAAACCCACGCGCCGCACTGCTTTCGCAGCGGCGTCCACATTGTCCACCACGATGCCAGTGACGCCGTCGTCGATTACCTCGGGCACCGAGCCATTCGGCCAGGCAATCACCGGCGTACCGCAAGCCATGGCTTCAATCATCACCAGGCCGAAGGGCTCGGGCCAATCAATGGGAAATAGCAAAGCCCGCGCGTTGCCCAGGAAGTCGTCCTTGGCGGCGCCGCCCTGCTCGCCGAGAAACTCGACCTGCGAATCGTCGAACAGCGGCTCGATTTCTCGTTTGTAGTAAGCCCGATCCGCCCTGTCGATTTTGGCGGCGATCTTGAGTTTCATGCCGACTTGCTTGGCAATGGCGATGGCCCGGTCGACGCGTTTCTCCGGAGAAATGCGGCCGATAAACGCCAGGTAGTCTCCTCGTGGCTGGGCCCGGAAAGTATGCAGCGCTTCCGGCAAGCCGTGATAGACGGTTCCCACCCACTTGGCATGCGGCTGCGGTTGCCGCTGGGAATGCGAGATCGACACCACCGGCATGTCGCCGTATTCCTGGTAAACCGGCAACAACTCGGGAATGTCCAGACGGCCATGCAGCGTGGTCAGGTGCGGACAGGCCAAGCGCCGGGAAAAAGGAAAATGGAGATAATCGACATGAAAATGGACCAGGTCGAATTCTCTCACCCGCCGGAGCACTTCCTCCAGCATCACCAAATGCGGCGCCATTTTATCGACGCTGCTTTTATCGGTGCGCAGCGACCGCTTGGACCCGGCCACCAATCGCGCTGAAGTGGCCGAATCGCCGCTGGCGAAGAGAGTCACTTCGTGTCCCAGCCTTACCAGTTCTTCTGTAAGGTAGGAAACAACCCGCTCGGTGCCGCCGTAATTGTGGGGCGGGACGCTTTCATAAAGCGGGGCTACTTGTGCAATCCGCATGACTTGTTCAACCTCGCATATTTTGGTCCATCCTTAGACGCCGGCTGTGCATGCCGACAAGCAACAATGGGAAAACATGTGCCTGCCTTCAGGAATCTCGAAACACAACTGCGCCGGCACCAACCAAATCATAATCGCATCCTTCCGCGCCAGGTCCCACGAATTGGCATTTTTTCCTTGCCAGACCGCGACAAAAATTGCAATTTGCATGCCGAGATGAACTACCGCGGTTGTGAAGGAAGAGCGGCATAGCATTTGCTTTTCTCGTTAGAGTCGTAGCCGCCATGGCTTTAAGGAAAAAAAGAATGACGCCGAGGCAGTAGGCCTTTTGGACGTGACCATTTCACTACACGTTGGTTGCGGAAGTCATCCAGGACGGCAAAGCTGTCCGCCAAACGCAGCAGGTGACCGTGAGGGGCGGGCAGGCATTGCCCGTTAACTTTACCTTCTCTGCTGCTCTTACAGCAGCCAACCGTTGAAACCAGGCGCTGCCGGGGAGGGCCGAGTGGCTGGAGCCGATTACCCGACCCGGTGTGCGCCTGCTTATAGGCGACTGCTGTGTGATTCGCGAAAATAACGGAGCCTCCCCAGCGCGGGAGGCTCCGTTATTTTCGCGAGCGTCCACCTAATGCGAAGGACCAGCAATGACCCACGCCTGGCATGATGTGACTCCCGGTGAACACCTGCCGGGGAAATTCACCACCGTCATTGAGATTCCCATGGGTTCCAGCGTGAAATATGAACTGGACAAGGAAACGGGCATGCTCAAGCTGGATCGCATTCTGTACTCGGCAGTCCATTATCCCGCCAACTATGGATTCATCCCGCAGACCCTGGCGGAGGACTCCGATCCTCTCGATGTGCTGGTCCTGTGCCAGGAAGCCGTGGCCCCCTTGACCCTGGTGAGCGGCCGTGCCATTGGCCTCATGACCATGATCGACAGCGGCAAAAAAGACCACAAAATATTGGCCGTGGCCGTGAACGACCCCGAATACGCTGCCTTCAAGGAAGCCAGCGAGTTGCCCAGCCATCGCCTTGCCATGTTGCGCAGGTTTTTCCAGGATTACAAGAAACTGGAAGGAAAAAGCGTTGAAGTGGAAGATATTCAATCAGCCGAAGCGGCATTGCCGGTCATTGAAGAAGCGCTGGTTCGCTACAGTTCCCAGCGCCGCCAGGGCTTCAAAAGTTCCTGACCGTGAGAATAGCTTGCAACTACCGACCCGTTGCGTTTGTCGCCGCATCCCCGTCGGCACGGGGTTTGCTTCTCTTAGAAGCCGCGTCGCAACGGAGCAACATCGTGGAATTCAGCCATTGCCTGGAATGTGGTCAGCGGTTGCGAGACGCGATGTTTTGTCCTTATTGCGGACAACCATCGTGTTGCTGGCGTTGTCTGGATCGGCATTTATGCAGGCACACATCTAGCTTGCGGAAAATGCCTGGCCCCTTGGCTGCTGGCAGCGTCAACAAAACCAAGACAGAGCAACTCTTGCCTCGCGGTTATCCCCCGGGGGCGACCTGGCGAAGCGAAGCGGCGCGAGCAAACAAATCTTGAAGTTGGGTCATGGACATGGGTTTTACCAGGTGGGCATCGAAGCCCGCTGCCTGGGAATTGCGGCGATCTTCGTCCTGGGCGTATCCGGTAAGGGCAACCAACATCGTTTGTTCCAGTCCCGGCAGTTGCCGCAGGCGCCTGCAAACTTCATAGCCGTCCATGCCTGGCAAGCCGATGTCGAGGAGTATGACGTCGGGTTTGTGCGCTTGCGCCCCGGCAATGGCCGATTGCCCGTCGGAGGCGACAGTAGCGTCATGTCCGTCGCTGCACAACACCATGGCCAGAAGCTTGGCTGCGTCGAGATTGTCGTCCACTACCAGGACGCGAAGAGGCGGCCGCAGCGCAGATGATTGCGCCATGGGGCGATCCGGTGCTTCTTTCGAGCCGCCTGACAGGACTGGCAAAGAAACTACAAATTCGCTGCCCTTGCCTGGCCCTTCGCTGAAGGCCCGGACCGTGCCGCCGTGCATCTGCACCAGGCTTTGGACG
>DASRAT010000280.1:0-3311 GCA_035638015.1 Gemmataceae bacterium
CGTAGGACGGCCTTCCCAGGCCGTCCAACATCATTGCAAATGATCCGCGTAGGGCAATTCTTCCAAAGGAATGCGCCATGGAGCATGGTCATCTAAACAATCGCCGTGTCCTGCTGTCCTTGCTTTTTTGCTTGCTGACCGCCGTTTTTTGTGTTCCCGCCGCGCCGGCCAGGTATGCGATGCCGGCGCTGAAAGAAGTACCTGTCGCCCGCCTTTTGGAAAACCTGGCCAATCAAGCGGCCAAGAACCCCAAAGATGCGGAGATTCGGCTGAACCTGGCCCGCGTTCATGCCCTGGCATACGCCCACAAGGTCGAGAGTATCGAGGCCAATCCCGACAAGCAGTTCTATGGCCCCTGGAATTTTCCGACCGCAGGCGTCATGCCATTCACCGTCAAGCAAAGCGACGATGCCGTCAAAACCAATGTTGCTCAAGCCCATCTTGAAAAAGCCATTGAGCATTACAAAGACGCGCTCAAGCTGAATGACAAGAGCCAAATCGGCAAACTGGGCCTGGGTTGGTGTCTGGACCAGGCCAAGCAAAAGGATGCGGCGATCAAGATGTATCGCGATGTCATCGAAGAAGCCTGGAAAACAGATTCGAAACTGAACAACCTTCCCAACGGCAAAGCGATAACCCTTGAGGCCGCGGGTTATCTGCTTCCTCTGCTCGACAAGCAGAAAGACAAACAAGAGATTGCCACCCTGGAACAGCGCGTCGGAAAGCTCAAACAATTGAAGCCACTGCTTTCGCCGGTAGTCATCCCGCTCCGTGAAGGTTTGACTGCTTATGATATGGTCGACTCCAAGGCAAAAGTGCGTTTCGATGTGGACGGCATGAATTCCAAATCTGAATGGACCTGGTTCACCAAGGACGCGGGCATTCTCGTTTATGACCCCAAGGGCAAACGGCAAATCACCTCCGGCATCCAGCTCTTCGGCAACGTCACCTTTTGGATGTTCTGGCAAAACGGCTATGAAGCCTTACGAGCCCTGGATGACAACGGCGACGGCGTTCTTAGCGGCAAAGAACTGGACGGCATCGCAGTCTGGATCGACGCCAACGGCGACGGTGCTTGCCAGCCGGGCGAAATCAAAACGCTGGCGGAGCTTGGAATCGTGACGATTTCCTGCCGCTATGACATCGATCACATGCATCCCGACCGTGTGCCCTTTAGCAATGCCGGAGTAACTTTCCGCGACGGATCGACACGAACCACGTTTGACGTTTACCTCAAGAAATGGTGAGGACTGAATCATGCGCGTACTCAGCATAGCGGTCATTGGCTTGGCCATCACAGCGGCGATCCCGGACGCCCAGGCCATGTACTTGCGGCCAACCCTTCAAGAAATCCCGATTGCCAAGTTAATCACCAATCTGGAAAACGCCGCGGTGCAAAACCCCAAGGACGCCAAGATTCGCTTCAATTTGGCCCGCGCTCATGCCATGGCCTATGCGGAAAAGGTTGACAATTGCCAGATTCAGCAAGGCAAGGACATGAATGGCGTGTGGTTCGGTTTTGAGCCCAAGTTTGTGCCGGTCAAGCTCAAGGAGACAACGGATCAAGCGAAACTCAAGGCCGCCAAGGAGCATCTTGACAAAGCCGTCACTCGTTATGAAGAGACCGTTAAGCTCGATCCCAAGAATTTGGGCGCTAAGCTGGGTTTGGCCTGGTGCCTCGATCAATCCAAGAAAAGGGATGAAGCGATCAAGGCTTATCGCGATGTGATCGAAGAGGGCTGGAAGTCCGATGGCAAGATCAAGGCGCGGCCGCTGGGCGGCCACACCATTACCGTGGAAGCCGCTGGTTATTTGATTCCGCTGCTCAATCCCGCCAATGACAAGCAGGAAATCGACACGCTCAAGGAGCGCGTGGCCAAGCTGCAAAAATTGCCGATGCCGATCACGCCGGTGGTGGTGCCGCTGCGCGACGGTTTGACGGCTTACGACATGGTCGATTCCAAAGCGCGTGTCCGCTTCGACGCCGATGGCACCGGCCTCAAGGAGGAATGGACCTGGTTCACCAAGGACGCGGGCATTCTCGTTTTCGATCAGCACGGCAAACGCAACATCACCTCCGCCCGGCAATGGTTTGGCAATGTCACCTTCTGGATGTTCTGGGACAACGGCTATGACGCCTTGCGGGCGCTTGACGCCAACGGCGACGGCGTGCTGAAAGGCGCGGAACTGGAAGGCATCGCAGTGTGGGTGGACGCCAATGGCGATGGTGTTTGCCAGCCCGGCGAGGTCAAATCACTCGCGGAGTTGGGTATTGTTTCGATTTCTTGCCGATACGAGATTGACAATGCACATCCCGACCGCATTGCCTTTAGCGGCGCGGGCGTTACCTTCCGCAATCGCGCGACGCGGCCGACGTTTGATGTGATTTTGCACAAGCAAACCCCGCTTGTTAAACGAGACTGGCCAACCTGGAAATCTCCCATTTGAGGATTGGCTTTGACTGGCTGCGATGCGCCTAGAGGAGGAGTCAGCCATGACCAGCATTGTCCGTACCGCCGACAATAGCAAAAAGGGATAATTTCCAGCATACTTCAAAAACACACATTCCAGTTCACATGAGGCGCGGAGACGTCTTCCCTCCGCGTCCTCCGCGTTCTCTGCGGTCAAAAATGCTGGACCGCGGCTCCGCAGTCGTTTATCATCCTTTCCACAATCTCCCCTCGCCCCAAGGAGCCACTGTCATGCTGCGCTGCCGCCTGCTGCTCCCGGCATTGTCGCTTTTAGCCCTGGCATTGTTCGCCGACGCCGGTCAACCCCAGCCCGCCAAGGATCTGCACGGCGACCCGCTGCCGCCCGGCGCCATCGCCCGCATGGGCCAGGATCGTTGGCTCCACGGCATCATCGCCAACTTCGCCGCCTTTTTGCCGGACGGCAAGACAGTCGTCACCGTCAACTCCGACAATACAATCCGCGTTTGGGAGTTTCCCTCAGGCAAGGAAATTCGTCGCATTGCGTTGTCTGGATCGGGCGTTGCAGGAGAATTCCGCGTTGGCCCTGGATTTAGCGGCGGAAGGGCCGCGCCACTCTCTGCGTTAAATGCCGATGGCAAAACGATCGCCACCAGCGCGGAGCGAGGCGAGATTTGGTTTTACGACTTAGACACCGGCAAAAAACTGCCGATGCAAGTCAAAATGCCCGGCGAGGAAGCTAACAATGGAAAGGGAAAAGCTCTCATCTTGTCGGCCGGCGTGGCCGGTTTGGCTTTTTCGCCCGACGGTAAGCAGCTGGCAACCATCGGCGAAAGAGGCGAGGTCATACTTTGGGATTGGGCCAATGGCCAGCAAGTGCGC
>DASRAT010000281.1:0-4401 GCA_035638015.1 Gemmataceae bacterium
CTGCGCATCGCCTCCAAGCTGCCCGGGGCGAAAGTGCGCATCTATCCGGTGAAAATGGAGTTCAACTACAACACCAGCTTCGGTGGCAAATCACCGGAGGCATATGAACGGCTCATCCTCGACGTGATGGCGGGCGACTCGACGCTGTTCATGCGTCGTGACGCCGTCGAAACGGCATGGCACTGGGTGATGCCGATCCTGGAAGCGTGGGAAAGCCGCCGCGAGCGCTTTTTGCCCGAATACCGCGCCGGCACCTGGGGCCCGGTGGAGGCGGATCGCATGATCGCCGCCGATGATCGGCAATGGAGGACGCTATGAGCGCGAATCCACAATGCACGGCGGACGATTCGATTCCGCTGGCTGAGATCGATTCCGAATTGTCGCGCCAACTCCGCGAAGCCCAGAGCGGGTCAGAAGTGCCACGGCTGCGAGCGCGGTTGTCCAACCTGGTCATCTTTTGCAACAAAAGCGAGCAAGCCGAAACGGTGACGCAGGCATTGCCGCAGATTGTGGCGGTTCATCCGGCCCGTGTCTTGTTTCTGGTGGGAGAAACAGCCCCTGAAGCGCCGCTCAAGGCCAGCCTCAATGTCTGGTCGCAGTTAGGCGGCAAGCAAAATATCTGTTCGGAGCAAGTGACCTTGCGCGCCGGCGGCATTCATGTCGATCAGTTGCCGTTCGCGGTTCGCGAATTATTGATTGGCGATTTGCCAACCAATTTATGGTGGGCCGCCCCGGTGCCGCCACCGACGGCGGGGCATTTCCTTTATGACTTGACCGAACACGCCCAGCAGGTGATCTACGACAGTATAGGCTGGACAGAGCCAGCCCGCGGCGTGGTGGCCACCAGCGCCTGGCTGGCCAAGACGGAACGCACCGCGGGCGACGGGCCGTGGCGCGTCGTCGCCGATCTCAATTGGAGGAGACTCAAGTTTTGGCGGCGTATGCTCTCGCAGGCGCTTGACCCCAACACGGCGCCAGGCACGCTCGAATCGATCACCGAAGTTTTGGTGGAGCATGGCCCGCATGCCGTGATTCAGGCCTGGGAACTGGTAAGCTGGCTCGCATCGCGGCTTGGCTGGACGGTGCAACTGGGCAAGGTCCAGCCAGGTGTGGAGATCACTTGGCAGGTGGTGGCGCCTCACGGCATGTTGCGTGTCCGCATTCGCCGTTTATCGGACGGCCCGTCCGAGGTGCGCAAGGTGCGCATCTCCTGCAATATTGACGGCAAGCCGCACGCGCTCAACATCGCCGTCGAAAAAGGGATGCGCCTGGCCGTGGTGCTGGAAGGATTGGAGACAGCGCCGCGGACGGTGGCGGTTCAACCCGCGACATTGTCGGAGCTTGTCGTGCATCAACTATCCAACCGCGAGCGCGACGCTGCCTTCCGCGAGAGCATGGCGGTGGCGGAGGTGTTTGCTCGGACGGTGCTAGATTAGGCAACCTGAGGAAATGCATTGTGAACACGCTTGTCATCGACATCGGCGGCACCAACGTCAAAATCCTGGCCACGGGCCAAATGCAAATGAGGAAAATTCCCTCCGGCAAAGACATGACGCCTTTGCGCATGGTTCAGGCCGTCAAGGCTCGCTCCAGAGGATGGCAATACGACCGCGTGTCGATCGGCTTTCCCGCGCCGGTGGTCCATGGCGAGCTTGTCAAGGAACCGGTCAATCTTGGCCAAGGCTGGGTGGGTTTCGATTTCGCCAAGCGTTTTCGCAAGCCCGTCAAGCTCATCAACGATGCCGCCATGCAGGCGCTGGGCAGCTACGACGGCGGCACCATGCTCTTTCTCGGTCTGGGCACGGGTCTCGGTTCGGCCCTCATCATCAATCATGTCGTGGCGCCGCTGGAGTTGGCCCATCTGCCCTATCGCAATCGGCAAACCTTTGAGGACTACGTTGGCCAGAGGGGTCTGGATCGATTCGGCAAACAGAAATGGCGGCGCTACGTCGAGGACGTGACTGCTCAACTCAGGGCGGCACTGGTAGCCGATTACATCGTTCTGGGCGGCGGCAATGCCAAAAAACTGAAAGTGCTGCCTCCGCACTGCCGTCTGGGTGATAACAGCAACGCCTTCCTGGGCGGCTTTCGCCTTTGGGAAAAACACTAATCAAGTCACGCTACGGCGGTTGTTTTGTCAATTTGGGTAAGTTTGGGATTTGAACTGACCTTGACGTGATGCAAGCCAACGGCTATCGCCGCTCTCCTTCGATCCCGTGCCACAGCTTGAGAGTGATTTTCGACCTAAACGGAGACTATGCGATGGCGGCCAAACGGATCTGGGCGGCAGTGGTGGTGTTGGCCTTGGCGGCAATGAACAGCGGATGTTGCAAGTGGGCGGAAAATTGGTGCCCGCATTCGCCGCCTCCTTGCCAGCCGCAGTGCCAGCCTTACTGTCAGCCGGCGCCGCAATGTTGTCCCACGGGGCCGGCGCCGGTGCCGGTGGCGCCTCAGGGCTGGCGGCAATACTCGTCGCCGACGTACCCGCCGCCATGCGGCTGCAATTAGCCGATTCACTCCATGCTTTTCTGGCCGTGGTGCATATCGTACCAGCGGCGCAGATCGCTCACGCATTGCATCTGCGTCTCCCGGCTGATTATCAGCGCCAGCCAACCTGTCAAAACCGCGCCCGGCAACCACGCCAGGGTCACTGGTTCCGTTGCCGTCAGATAGACGCCGCCGGGTGGCACCAGCCCCGCCAGCATCACCAAATCGCTTCGGCACAGCAAACAAGCAACCAGCGGCAAGCCAACCGTCAAAATCATGCCGAGGTTGTTGGCCTGCATGCCACGCGAAAATGCTCGAAATCCGAGGGCGAAATACAAACCCCACAGGGCGACGCCGCACGCCAGCGCGGCGATGATTTGCAGCAATCCCGCCTGTCCCGACACAACCAGCGAAAGCCAAAGCAGCAGCGCCACCGCGAAGTAACCACGCCCACGTCGCCAGGCCGCCGCGGCCGCCGCATGCCAATAGTCCCCGGCATCCAAATTGGTCAACAGCAACAGCTCCAGACGCCGGCAGCGATCCTGGGCATTGCTATCCCATAGCCCGTATTGAAAGGCAGCCGGCACCGCGGCCAGCACCACCAGCGCCGCTGCCAGCACTGGCACGCCACCCATTTGGTCAAACATCACAAACACTTGCCTGCCAAGCCAACTCGGCCATGCCGGTCCCGCCACGGTGTAAGCCGCATACAAAACTGCGAAACCACCTGCCAGCCACAAATTGACCTTCCCCGAATACTCCGAAACACGCTTGACCGCCCACCACGACAAAGGCTTGTTCCCCACGTCCGGCCGCCATTGCCGGGACACGTCCTGGACCGGCAAATAATGGCGATCTCGAAAATGTCCTTGCAGGCGGCAAGCCCCGCGCCAGGTCAGCAATGCAAGCGCCGCCAGGCCGATGCTTTCCAAGCGCAGGCAGCGTGCCAGGTTGTCTCCGGGCGGATCGCGGAGCACGTCGCGCAGCACCGTGAATGGGCTATAAGCGTGCATCAAGCGAATGCCGTCCAATACAAACTCGCCGACGTCCGGCGGCAAGTCTTTGAGCCATAGCGCCAGTTTTTCCGCCGCTAGCACGCCGATTATCAAATAAGTCAAAATCAGCAGCATCACCACGCGCTCGCCCCAGCGCCTGATCGAGCGGTTTTCATAAGACCAGGTCACCAATGTCAACCCCGTGACCGCGCCCCATGTCCACGGCATGACCATGAGCGCGGGCACATCGGATAGCAAAACGAACCCTTCTGTTTCCAATAGCAAAAAAAGCGGTAAACCCGCAAACGTGATCATTGCCAACCGGGACAAGCCGACGAGCGTTTCCGCGAAAAACAACCCCGCTGGACGCAGCGGGCTGACCAGCAGAAACTCCAGGCTCTGGGATTTAGGAATCTGTGCCAGCCGCCAACCCAGCAACAGGGCGCCTTCGACGATGCCGGCGATCAGCACGACATGGCCCAACAGCGGTGTTCCGCCTTGTTGAATGCTCAGCGCCACTGCCGCGCCCGCGGTCAACACTACGAGGTGCATGCCCACGAGCCAGCGAAATGCGGATTGCCGGTTGGGTGAAGTGGCGGCCAATCTGAAGAAGGGGAGCAGCATGCGAACACATCTCGTTGCAGCTTCACGTTAACAGGTCACTTTCAGCTTCCACACTCCGCTGCTCAGGCGGTCCATCATTTCCTTGCACGACGGCCAGCGATTTTGAGGCACAACGTTGAGCGCTCTTTGCAAAATCGGCTGCTCCCAGGGTTCCAGCCGCGACAGGTCCGGCTCCGGCCGAACATAGCCGCTCGTAAACGACGATGGCGTGTCTCTGAACGGCAACTGCCCAGTGCGGAGCTCGATGTAGCTGACTGCCAGGGCATATTGATCGGTGCGGTCGCTCAGCCAACCC
>DASRAT010000282.1:0-4156 GCA_035638015.1 Gemmataceae bacterium
CGGGCTTGGAGGCGTTGCATATCACCGCGGACGCGCAATTTGCCGGAGGACACGGCTCGGGCTTTGGCGGCGGCGGCACGGTCGCGGCGCCGGGCGGCTCACAGGGAAAGCCCGGACAGCCGCCTTGCGATCCCGCTTCCGCCACGAGTTTGCCCAACGACGGCTCGCCGAACGCCTACAGCGAATGGGAAAACTGCTACCCCTGGCACCGCCCCGTTTTCTGGGCCACCGCCGAAGGCGTTTACGGCATCACCCACCGGGCCCCCTTGGCCGTGCCTTTGCTTTCCAGCTCGACCGCTCCCGATGTTAACTCGAATGTCGGCGCCATCGGCGAATCGGCCACGGTCATTCCCGGCAATCAACAGAGTTTCGACCTGCGCCATCCGTTGGGCGTGTCGGCCACGTTCGGTTTCAGCCCGACAGTCGAATGGAAGGTGCCGCTGGAAGTGAATTTGCTTTACCTGCACGAGCAATCCAACGCCATCGCGGCTCATTCGGATATCGTGGGCAATCCGCTGCTCGCCAGGCCGATTTTCTCCACGGCGGCCGGCCAGGAAGGCGAGAAGGTTTACCTATCCAGTTTTCCTGGCCTTGCGGCCGGCGGCGTCACCGTCGACACTTCGCTCCAGCTCTGGGGAATCAACGGTGTTGGCGTCGTCCAAACGGGCCTGCAATGGGGCGATGACTGCCACGGCTGTGCCATCGATTTGCCGATGGGCGTGCGCTACCTCGACATGAATGAGGTCATTACCATCAATAACAGTGTGACGGCCCTCGCTCCCAATTTCGCTGTCCCCTTTTTGGGAACGCCTTTCGGCCAGGGAAGCACCACGGTTGTCACCGATTCGTTCAAGACGGACAACACCTTCCTCGGCGGTGAATTTGGCGTTCGCCTGGAAAGTCGCTGGAATAGCTTCTTCCTGACGGTGGAACCACGAGTCGGCATCGGCGCCACGCGGCAATCAATTGTCATTGGCGGCGTGTCGGTGCTGGAACAACCCGGCCAGGCGACACAGACCGCCCCAGGCGGCATCCTGGCCGTGGCTTCCAACAGCGGCATCCACACGCGCGAGCGCTTCACGGTGCTGCCCGAGGCCACTTTGCACATAGGCTGGGACGTCTTCAGCTGGATGCGCATTCAGGCCGGCTACAACATCATCTATTGGGAAAATGTCCTTCGAGCCGGCGATCAAATCAGCCGGTCGGTGGACGTGCGCCAAGTGCCGACCGATTTCTCCTTCACGCCAGGACTTCCCGGCAACAGCCCGGGCATCAGTTTCAAGGAATCCAATTTCATTATTCAGGGCATCAGCCTGGGCGTTACATTTTCCTTCTGACCCAGTGTAGTCCTCACGCTCCGCGTGAGGATTTGTCCTCACGCAGAATCTGAGCACCACTTCTCCGCATACAATTTGAGTATGCTCGTCATCCGGCCTGACATTGAAACGGCAGTCCGCGAAGGACGGCCAGTCGTGGCGTTGGAATCAACGCTGATCGCTCACGGTCTGCCCTGGCCCATCAACATCGAAACGGCCAAGGCAGCGGAAGCAGCGATTACCCTCGCGGGAGCTTTGCCAGCCACCATCGCCGTTTTACGCGGTCAGCCTACCATCGGTCTTACCGACGACGAACTCGATTGGTTGACACGGCAACCCGACGTGATGAAAGCCGGCCGACGCGATTTGGCGGTTGCCATTGCGCAACAGTTGACAGCTGGAACAACCGTGGCGGGAACTGTCGCATTGGCCCAGCGGGCCGGTATCCGCGTCTTCGCCACCGGCGGCATCGGCGGCGCTCACCGCGAGCCGTGGGACATTTCGGCCGACATGACGGAACTGGCCCGCACGCCGGTTGCCGTGATCTGCGCGGGGGCCAAGTCGATCCTCGATTTGCCGCGAACGTTGGAACTGCTGGAAACCCTGAGCGTTCCTGTATTGGGTTACGGCACCGACACTTTTCCCGCCTTTTATCTGCGAACGAGCAATGAGCCGGTGACGGCCCGCGTGGACACACCCGAGGAAGTCGCGGCCGTGTTGCACGCCCACTGGCATCTGGGCGGCGCCGGCGTGATTGTGGCACAACCAGTGGCAGCCGATGTCGCTGTTGATCCAGCGGAATGGGAAAAGGCGTTGTGGCAAGCGGAAAAACTGGCGGCCGCAAAAGGCATTCGCGGCAAGGCGGTGACGCCGTTTTTGCTGGCACGCGTGGCGGAGATTACAGAAGGAAAGACGCTGCGGGCGAATCAGGCGTTGATTGTGGCCAATGCGCGGCTGGCGGGGTTGGTCGCCAATGCGCTGAGGTGAACCACCGCGACGACCAAGTCGTCGCACGCGAGACGATCGTGGTGCGGGAGAGCACATGAGCACTGAATTGACAAAAAGCCAAGCTGTGGATTACGAAATCCCCTGCCAGTTGCTAGGGGCCACAGAATTCGACATGTCTGAGGGCCTTACGCCTCAGCAGCGGCCGGCGTTGGCGAAGGGGGATTTGCTCCGCGATGAGGCCGTTCACGGCAGCGGTGAAGTGGACTTGTCCACATCACGGCAACAAGTCCCGCACGGGAATGCGGGCTAATTCAACACTGGCAATGACCGGAGGCAATTCGAACTTGTCATGTTTTGCCGGCATTGTAACGATCATTGCCAAAGTCCCGTTATTTGAAGGCTTTATTCGCCAGCGTCTTACCCGTGTCTTTGTCCAAATATTCAATGTAACTGCCGCTTGATTCCTTTCCACGAACAATGATCGCATGGCCGTCATTCTCAATTGCAACGTGATTTCGGTATTTGGAGTGCATGATGGGGCCGATCCCTTCCAAATGGGATCGCCATAGTTCTTTGCCGGTTTTCAAATCCAAGGCATAGACTTCACATCCGGTCCTGATCGGCCCATGATTTGAGACGAAGAGAACCTGTCCTAGACGGGTGAAAACCGTTTCGGAGTGGCCATTAATGGTGAGGATTAGTTTGTCGCCTTGGAATAGGCGGATTTCAAGATCGTGGTGAAACGCTTGCCCATCATCAGGGACGGTTTTCACTTCGTAATTAGCCAAATGCGTTGCAACACAATGGGCCAAGGTGGCAACGTCATCTGACCAAGTCCACACCGCTTCGTTGGCAATTGTGACGTAGTCGCGGCCACTTACTTTTTCCTGTGCGCAACTTTCGCAACAACCGGAAGCCGTCCACAAAAAAATGCCAGCGACAAGCAGTGCAAGCAACCTGGACATGCCAAACTCCTTTTGCAATTCCTATTTGCCAAGCACCTGATGGTACGCCGTCTCGCTGAACCCCACAAGCAGAGTATTGCCAATCCGCAGCGTCGGCGCCTTGAGATTCCCCGTCGGCCCCAGCATCGCGCTCGCCAGCGTGTCATCATCCGGCGGATCTTTCTTCATGTCAAAGGTCGTGACCTTTTTGCCCTTGCCGACAACGACCTTCGCCGCCGATTTGGCCAGCGCCAGCGCTTCCGCCCGGCCGCGTTTTTCCTTGTTGGCGTCGGTCAATGATGCGATTTCCTGATGGGCCTTCTCAAGGAACCCTTGAGCTTTCTTGCAGCCCATTCAGCTTTTGCGATGGTACATCCAGTCGATTTTGCCGGACATGAGTTTCCCCTCACCCCAACCCCTCTCCCCGAAGCGGGGCGAGGGGCACATTGTTAATACTTCGCCATCGTGCGGTCGATGCGGTCCGCCCACGCCATGATGCCGCCCTTCAAGTTGGACAGCTTTTGAAACCCCTGCTGTTTCAGAAACATGATCGCCTTGGCGCTGCGCATACCGCTCTTGCAGTGGACCACCATTTCCGTGTCCTTAGGTAGCTCGCTGAAGCGCTGCGGTAACTGCGGCAATGGCAAAAACGTGCTGCCCGGAATGCGGCATATCTGAAACTCCTCCGGATTGCGCACGTCGAGGATGAAAACCTTGTCGCCCCGGTCGAGCCGTGCCTTCAGTTCTTCAACCGTAGTTTCCGCCATTTGCGAGGGCGCCATCGTTTGTGTCGCCTGGCCACGCATGCCGCAGAATTGTTCGTAATCGATCAGTTGCGTGATCGTCGGTTTGTCGCCACACATCGGGCACTTGGGATTACGCCGTACCTTGAATTCCTGAAAGCTCATTTGCAGCGCGTCGTACAAAAGCAATCGCCCGATCAACGGT
>DASRAT010000283.1:0-3206 GCA_035638015.1 Gemmataceae bacterium
TGCTGGAGAAGATGCTGTCCTTGCGGTAGCCCATCACGTGGCGGCTGAACGCCTGCGACGGTGCGATCCCCGCGGCCACCGTCTCGCGCCAGAACGGCGGCAGGCCGCCGCCGGTTTCGAGCAGCAGGTTGGCCATGCGGAACAGCGCCTCGCCGAAAAAGGACCCGGCGATGCCGCTCGCCACTTGGTCGTTCATGGACGGACGGGTCTTCTCGCCGGCGATTTCCCACAGCGCGCTGCCGGCGAAGGTGTAGCCCGCCGCTTCCCAGTAGCTCATGCCGGCCGAGCGCGCGAAGCCGTGGTACATCGAGCCCTGGTAGGGATGGCCGAACTGGTTGATGTTGTAAGGGTCGTTGTCCACCACCCAGCGGTCGTTGAGATTTTTGCGGACCGAGGTGAGATTGCTGCGGTAGTCGGGCTCGTTGAGGAGGCGCCGGTCGAAGAGATTGAGCGCCGCTTCGAAGCCGATGATTTCAACGGCTGGCAGGGCATAATCCTTGGAGCGCTTGGGCGCGTAGGCGGCGGGCTTCGGTTCGGCAGGCGAGGCGGAGGTACCGGCCTGGGCGAGTAAGACCGGCGGAAGGCGCAGCCCAAGTCCCGCATCCTGCCAGGCAGCCGCGGTCCACTCGTGTGCAGGCACGAGTCCGTCCGCGGGCATGCGCAGCGCGGGCATGCCCGCCCAAGCAGGCAATGCGGCCGAACCGAAAGCAAGGACAAGGCCGAACAGCGCCGCCGGTCCCCGTCTCATGGCCAGTTCCTGTCGAAAATAAGGGAGACAGTACCTCGGCCGGAACAAGCGACCATGGCCAGGCGCACTCGCCAATCGAACTGTCTTCAAAATGAGACAGGCGCCGCAATCCCTTACCGGGCTTCGCCGGAAGCCACCGTGTTCAGCCCTCGAGTAACCAGTGTGGGTGCAGTTGTCTGTAGCCGAAACGCTACAACCTCGACGTTTGTAGCCGTTCGAGTAACATGGGCGTGCTGCGGTCGACCAGGTAATAGATGATCCGAGCCCGTGTGGTCGAAGTCCGGCGCTGAGCGCCCTTTTCTTTTTCCACCCCCTTGGAACGGCGACATGAAGCTGGCTGAATTCATCCTGAACAACGTGGGGGCGATCGCGGCGGAGTGGGAAGACTTCGCCGTCACTCTGGTGCCGGCAGCCAGGGACATGACATTGCTCGCCTTGCGCGATCACATCGAGCCCATCCTGAATGCCATCGCAAAAGACATCGTGACCGCCCAGACGGGTCTGGAGCAGACCGAGAAGTCGAAGGGCAGGGCCCCCGGGATCGCGGGCGCGCCCGAGACCGCCGCCGAGACGCACGCGATTCTTCGAGCCCGCAGCGGATTCGACATCAACCAAATGGTCGCGGAGTACCGCGCACTGCGTGCCAGCGTCCTGCGCTTATGGCTCAAGGACAGCGCGCCCGCCGAGGCCGAGCTGGAGGAAATGATCAGGTTCAACGAAGCGATCGATCAGGCCGTCGCGGAATCGGTCCTGGAGTTCAACGCGCACGTCGAACAGTCCCGCAACCTCCTGCTCGGCATGCTGGGGCACGACATGCGCAGCCCCCTGGGCACCATTACGGCGACGGCCTCCTACCTCGCCGCCTTGAACGCCGGCGAGCAAGTCACGACTGCAGCCGCCCGATTGATCCGAAGCGGCAAATCGCTGCAGGTCCTGCTGGACGAACTGGTGGACTTCAACAGAACGACATTCGGCCTGGGTATTAACGTCGTGCCGGTGGAAGTCGACCTTAACGCCGTCGTTGCCGACGAACTGGAGCAGTTGCGAGGCGCGCATCCCGGCAAGCAGCTGGACCTGGTGGCATCCGGCGACTTGCTGGGTCGTTGGGACGCCGGGCGCTTGCAGCAGATTATCCGCAATCTGGTCACCAACGCCCTCCGGTATGGCGCCCCCGACAGGCCGGTCGCCGTGAGGCTGCGCGCTGACGAAGCGAATGTCTGGATGGAAGTGTCGAACGTCGGTCAGGTCGTTGACCTCTCCGACACCGGCCGTTTTTTCCACCCGCTGGCACGAGGTCCTGAGCAAGGGGGTAACAGCGTGCAAAGCAGCCTGGGCCTGGGTCTTTTCATTGTGCGCGAAATCGCCAAGGCGCATGGCGGGGACGTGGCCTTTCATTCCGAGGGAACCGTGAACACGTTCGTCGTCCGCCTACCGCGTCACAAAAACGGAAGATGAGACACTTTTCTGCTGGTGAGCGTGGCGAGACCTGAGTAAAATCTCCCGCTTCCGCTGAGTATTCCAGTCCTCCCAAAGGACTTCCATCAACAGAAAGCCGGTCAGCCCGCTGCTACATGCTTACACCCAAACGGACTGTGCGGACCATCAACGGCGTTCCCATTTACCGGAGTCGCCTCCTCAGAGTAGCCACCCTGTGGCGCTGGAAAATCACGGATGTCGCGGGCCGTGAATACCTGGACGAGAACGGCCCATTCGAACGGGCGGAGGATGCCGAGCAAGACATGCTCGCCGCGATTCAAGTCACTTCGGCCAAGGCCGGGTAATTATTTCGAGTGCCCGGCCGAACATAAGCTCGGCCATTAGTCTATTTCGATGACATTCTCACCGCCCGCGTAGAGTCGTTCCACCCACGACTTGCGCCGTTCAAGGGTCGCCCTCTGGTTGACATAGCCCTTGTCGGTTATTTCGTTGGCGTCGAGGGAGGGTGGGTCCGGCATGAGGACGACGCGGCCGATACGGGTCGAAGAGCCGGGCATTGCCCGATTGTGAGCGGCGAGGCTCTTGCGAATGAATTCCCGGATGCTCGCGTCGGCTAAAATTTCCGCCAGTTGGTCTTTTCCGCAAATGGCTCTCGCGCTGGCGACATTCACCCAGGCGAGCAGACCGACGAATCCCTTGTCCTGGCCACACACCACGCAATCTAGGAGCAAGGGCGATGCGGCGGCCACGGCTTGCGCGCGCAGCGTCCCGGCTGAAACCCATGTTCCGCTGGTCAGCTTGAAGTCCTCGGCCACCCTACCGTCGAAAACGAGCCCCAAGGCGGGCTGCGTTTCATCCCTGAATGTGGCAGCGTCTCCCAGGCTGTAGTAACCCTCTTCGTCAAAGGCCGCGGCGGTACGTGCGGGGTCATTGAGATATCCAGGGGTTACAGCCGGCCCCTTGGCACGGATCTCCAGCTTGGCGCCGTTCGGCACCAGTTTGAGCTCAACCCCCGGCATGG
>DASRAT010000284.1:0-9563 GCA_035638015.1 Gemmataceae bacterium
GCGCCTTGCGCAAATTATGTGGGACGGCCTTCCCAGGCCGTCCTAGCGACTTGGACGGCCTGGGAAGGCCGTCCCACAGGGCTGCATTTTTATCCGTGTCATCGGTGTGATCCGTGGTTAGCCTTTTTGCGGCTTGGCCGCGCCAAGTTATCCGTGGTTCAATTGGTCTTTCGTAATTCGCATTTTTGTCCAACCGCCCTTGGCGTAACATGAAGCTCTCCCTCCGCCATCGCATTTTGCTTACCCTGCTTCCCTGGCTGGCACTGCTGGCCGGCGTCGGCGGCGGCGCCATGGTTTTGCTCCATCAGCTAGGCGGCAGCATCGACGGCATCCTGCGTGAGAACTACGCCAGCGTCATCTACATGGAGCGCCTCAAGGAAGCGCTGGAGCGGATCGATTCGTCGTTCACGCTGGTGCTCGCCGGCCAGGACAAAAAAGAAGCCAAAAAAGCCTATGACCAGCAGTGGTTGCCTTATATGGACAACCTGCGCGAGGAGCAAAAAAACGTCACGATTCCGGGTGAAGGCGATCTGGTCCAGCAATTGACCGAACTTACCAAGATTTACAGGCAACAAGGCGACGCCTTTTTTGACAAGCAACTCGCGGAGCAAAACAAGGACTACTTCGTCGCCGGCGGCCTTGCCGATCTGTTTCGGCAAATCAAGGACCTGGCCGACCGCATTCTTCGGCTCAACCAAGAAAACATGGAGCAAGCCGCCCGCGATGCCCGGCTGACGTCGCAGCGCTCAATTCTCGGCTTGTGGATCGGTTTGGCGGTGGCGGCTGCGCTGAGCTTTGCGTTGGCCTGGCGAACGGTGCAAGCCATCCTGCGGCCGATCCGCGCCATGACCGAATCGGCTCAGGCGATTGGCGGCGGCAACCTTGACCAGCTCGTGTCGGTTGTTTCGGAGGACGAACTCGGCAAGCTTGCCGCTGCATTCAACGTTATGGCCCGGCAACTGCGCGAGTTCCGGCAGTCTCAAAAGGCGCGCATCCTTCGAATCCAGCAAACCAGCCAGGCCACCGTCAACGCTTTTCCGCACCCTGTTCTGGTGGTCGATCACGAAGGCCAGGTGACCATCGCCAATCCCGCCGCTCGCCGCATGCTGGGCGTGCTGCCGCAAACTAAGGAATCGCTTGCCACCGTGCCGTGGCAACCGCCCGAGCCGCTGCGCCAGCCGCTGGCCCAGGCGCTGCGTGAGCAACGTGATTACCTGCCGGCGGGTTTCGATCAAACCATCACGCTGCGGGCCGAGGGCGAGGAGCACACCTTTTTGCCGCGCATCCTGGCCATTCGCGATGCCGATGGCCATATTCTGGGCGCGGCAGTGCTGCTCGAGGACGTGACGCGTTTTCGTCTGCTCGACCAGGTCAAAAGCAATCTCGTGGCCACGGTCAGTCACGAATTGAAAACGCCGTTGACCGGCATTCGCCTGGCAGTGCATTTGTTGCTGGAAGAGAGCGTGGGACCGTTGTCCTCCAAACAAATGGAGCTGTTGCTGGACGCTCGCGACAATGCCGAGCGCTTGCTGGGCATGATCGACAATTTGCTGGACCTGGCGCGTCTGGAGGGAGGCGTCAAGCGGTTGGAATTGCGCCCCGAACAGCCGGCGGACTTGCTGCGCCAAGCCGCCGAAGCCATGCGGCACCGAGCCGAGGACAAGAACATCGAACTGACCGTGGCCCCGCTCGATGGCCTGCCGGACGTGGCCGTTGATCCTGAGCAAATCGGCCGTGCCTTGTACAACCTTCTGGACAACGCCTTGCGGTATACCAATCCGGGCGGCAAAATCCGGCTCACGGCAAGCGCGGCCCAAGGCGCGGTCGTCCTGGAAGTTGCTGACACGGGCCAAGGCATTCCGCCGGCATTTCTGCCGCATGTCTTCGAGCGTTTTTTCCGCGTCCCCGGCCAAACCCAGGACGGTGGCACCGGCCTGGGCCTGGCCATTGTCCGCGAAATCGCGCAAGCCCACGGCGGCGCCGTCACCTGTGAAAGCCGCCTCGGGCAAGGCACACGCTTCACGCTGACCTTGCCCATTTGGAGGACGCCATGAAAAACGACGAGCGTCCCAGCCCCGAGCATTTCCTCAGCTTGATCCAGCGTCAGCAGCGCGGCAGGCTCAAGATTTACCTCGGTTTCGCCGCCGGCGTTGGCAAAACCTACGAAATGCTCCAGGAAGCCCACCGCCTCAAACGCCAGGACATCGACATTGTCATTGGCGTCATCGAAACGCACGGCCGCGCTGAGACTGCGGCTCTGTTGGAAGGCCTGGACCAGATCCCACGCAGACGCATCGAATATCGCAGCGTCGTCCTGGAAGAAATGGACCTCGACGCTGTCCTGAAACGCCGGCCCACGATTGTCCTGGTCGATGAGTTGGCCCACACCAACGCCCCCGGCAGCCGTTTCAAGAAACGCTACCAGGACGTGGAAGAGATACTTCGCGCCGGCATCAACGTCATCAGCACGCTCAACATTCAGCATCTGGAGACCTTGCACGACATCGTCGAGCAAGCCACTGGCGTCAAGGTCAAGGAACGCATCCCCGATTACGTGCTGGGCATGGCCGATCAACTTGTCAACGTCGACGTGTCAGCCGAGGATTTGCGCGAACGCCTCCAGGCGGGCAAGATATATCCTCGCGACCGTATTGAAACCTCGCTGCATAACTTTTTCACGATGGACAATCTGACACGCCTGCGCGAGCTGGCAATGGAAGAGATCGCCCACCGCCTGGACCGCCGCCGTCAGGAGCAACAACCTGATGCCAATCATGGCTCGGAACGCGTCATGGTCGCGCTCAGTTCGCGCAGCCCCAACTCCGCGTCGTTGCTGCGCAAGGCCGCCCGCATCGCTGACCGCCTCGGCGCCCCGTGGTACGCCGTCTACATTCAAACGCCGCGTGAAAACCTCGATCGCATCAACGCGGCCACGCAAAGGCAAGTCAGCAACACATTAGAGTTAGCCCGCCAGCTCGGTGGCGTGCCGCTCACCTTCAAGGGCGACGACGTGGCCGGCACCATAGCAGCTTTCGTCCAGGAATACGGCATCACCCACATTATCATGGGCCGCACGCAACGGCCGTGGTATCATCGCTGGTTCGGGCGCTCGGTGCTGGACCGGCTGATGCGCGGCATCCGCGGCGTGGACATTGTGGTGGTGGATTGAGGTGGAATTTGGGTTGCCTGGACGTTGCATCGTTTCCCGCTTGCGATCATTCTCTCGCCGTGCCTTGATGGGGTCACGCGCTCTTCCGAGTCCAAAAAGATGCCGCTGCCTGACTTTAATGAAAATGGCGATCTTCCACCAGGAATGCACGTGGCGGCATTCGACGAAGTGGTAGCCCGATTTGGTGTTGGCTTGCCGCAACGGCAAGAAGTAACCGCCCGGTTTCGCGTGATCTTTGATCTTGCAATTGGCACAAATTGTCTTGAGCGTTTGGTGATATTCGGAAGTTACGTGTCAGCGGTGGCCGAGCCAAACGACGTCGACATTATTTTGGTGATGCGGGACGATTTTCGTCCCGAAAACTGCCCTGCCCAATCACGAGTGCTATTCGACCATCAGCGCGCGGACAACGAGCTTGGAGCCAGTGTTTTTTGGCTTCGTCCAGATATGCTAATAGGTGAACCGTTGGACGGCTTTTTGTCCCATTGGCAGTTCAAGCGAGACGGCCAGCGCCGCGGCATCGTGGAGATTAGACCATGATTCAGAATGACAAGGAATTGCAAGTTTCCCGCGAACGAATTGCGTATTTCCTCGATCTGCTCGCGCGCATCCGCACTACCTGCCGGCCTGAGGAGTTGGCCCTCGTCTCTGGCGGCTATCGGGCCGAGGTGGAACGTATGCAACGTGAAGTACTAGATTATCTCACAGGGCCGGCGGTGCTGCCGACTGCAAAAGCGGGTTGAATTTGTGAGGATTTGTCCAAAGCTTTCCTTGGCGAAACACTGAGTGATGGTCTGGGAGATCATCCGATGGCTGCCGTGACTGCCTACCCCGATATCGTCCAACAGGTTCTGGACGCTTACACCAAAGTCCCTTACGCTCACGGCGATTTGGCGTGCGAAGCGATCTTCGACCGCCAGCGCAACCGGTATGTGCTGATGACAGTCGGCTGGGACGACGAAGAACGCGTCCATCACCCGCTGGCGCATATCGACATTCTCGATGGCAAGATTTGGGTGCAAACGGATAACACAGAACACGGACTGGCGCCTGAATTCGTGCGCGCCGGCGTTCCGAAATCTGACATTGTTCTGGCGTTTCGGCCGGCGGATGTACGGAAGCATACGGAGTATGCGGTGGCTTAACGGCCAATCGGACCAGGCATCATCGTCCCCAACGAGGCCATTCCCATGATGACCGCAATCCGAGCCGCGCTTTTCATGCCCCTCCTCGCCTTATCATTACCCCCAGCAGCCGACCAACCCGCCCCCACCCGCGATCAGGTCATCCAGGCGATGAAGCCCTATGACGGCCCCTCCGTTAAGGGCCTCGACGCTTCCACCCTGACCGGCAAGATCATGTGCGGCTATCAAGGCTGGTTCACCACCCCCGGCGACGGGGCAGACCGCGGCTGGCGCCATTACCCCACTAAAGGCCAATTCAAACCCGGCGCCTGCAACATCGACCTCTGGCCCGACATGAGCGAAATGGACGAAGACGAAAAATACCCCACGCCCTTTCGCCACAAGGACGGCAGCCCGGCCACCGTTTTCAGCTCCCACAATCCCAAAACGGTCGCTCGCCATTTTCGTTGGATGGAGCAATACGGCATCGACGGCGTCTTCGTGCAGCGCTTCGGCAGCGAAATCAGTCTGCCCAAAGATTTGCGACATTGCAACGTCGTTCTGGCCCATTGCCGCGAAGGCGCCAACCGCACCGGCCGCAGTTACGCTGTGATGTACGACCTGTCCGGACTCCCCGCAGGCGGCACCAAACGCATCATCGACGACTGGAAGCTGCTGGTGGATCGTATGAAGATCACGAAGGATCCCAAGGACGCCGCTTATTTGAAACACAATGGCAAACCTGTTGTGGCAGTCTGGGGCATCGGCTTCAATGACGGCCGCAAATACACCCTGGCCGAATGCGAGCAACTCGTCGATTTCCTCAAAAACGACAAGGTCTACGGCGGCTGCACCGTTTTCCTTGGCGTTCCCACCGGCTGGCGCACGCTGGACAAGGACACCGTCAAAGATCCCGCCTTGCACAAGATCATCGCCAAGGCCGACATTGTCAGCCCCTGGACAGTCGGCCGTTACCGCACGCTTCAGGGCGTCGCCGACCACGCCAAGGATCGCTGGAAAAAAGATGTGGACTGGTGCAAGGAAAAAGGCAAAGAGTATTTGCCCGTGGTCTTCCCAGGTTTCAGTTGGCACAACATGCGGCCGAAATCGCCGTTCGACGAGATTCCCCGCCAGAAAGGCCAGTTCCTCTGGAAACAATATGTCGAGGCCAAAAAAGCCGGCTGCACCATGATCTACCAGGCGATGTTCGACGAAATGGACGAAGGGACCGCCATCTTCAAATGCAGCAACGACCCGCCCGTCGGCGAAAGCAAATTCCTCAACCTCGAAGGCCTGCCCAGCGATCATTACCTTTGGCTCACCGGCATGGGCGGCAAACTTCTGCGCGGCGAGGTGAAGCCCACCGACAAGCTGCCCCCCAGATACGATTTCGACAAGAAGATCTCCCGCGACGTGCTGGAGAACTATCTCAACCGCGCGATCTCGATGGAAGGCCTGCTCAACGGCAAAGGCGATTTGACCGACAACATTCGCATGCTCAAGAGCAACCTTGGGGATGAGGAGACTATTCGCGCGATTTGGACGGCGGACGTGGCGTATTAATTCATAAAGAGTTGCGGCGGAGCTTAACGGTCGCATTGCCATTTGCAGTTGCCGCCCCATACGTTGTCACTTAACGCTCAAAGGCCATTGTCCCATTGACGGAGACTCCCGCCGTGGCCAAATCAATTTTTGTGCCTGTGGTGACATTCGCCCTGATCGCAAGCGTCGCGCCCAACGCGGCAGCTCAAGACCAACCTCCGTCGGTAAAGACCTTGATTGAGCAGCTCGGCAGCAAAAAGTTCGCCGAGCGTGCCAAGGCCTCGCAAATGCTCGAGGCGCTTGGCCCGAAGGCATTGCCGGAGCTTCGTCAGGCGCTGAAGCACCAGGACCCCGAAGTTCGTGCTCGTGTTCAAAAACTGGTCGCGGTTTTCGAAGCAATTCTTGCCCTGGCGCCGAAGCGTGTTTCGCTGCAATTCGAGAATGAGCCGCTGTCCAAGGTGTTGCAGGCTCTCCACAAACAAACAGGTTACGAGATCACGGCGAACAAACATGAAAACGACCTCTGCCGTATCGCCGTCAAGGATGTCACCTTCTGGGAAGCGCTGGAGGAATTGAGCCGCAGCCTGGATTTAACCATTACCACTGCGCCGCACGACAAGGGGATTCAGCTAGTCCGCGCCGAGGCCCGGTCGCCGTTTGTCATTGTAAACGGTCCGTTTCGCCTGGAGGCCAAACGTTTTCAGGAGCACCGCGATCTCAAGTTCGATGTCAAAGGAGCAAACGCCAAGGCCGGCAAACACGGCAATCTGCTAACCTTGACTTTCTCGGTGCTGGCCGAGCCCAAGTTCATATTCCTGTCCGCCGGCCAGGCCAACGTGGACGTTGCGCTGGATGAATTTGGTCAGAAGTTCGGCAAGCCGCCGCCGGACCCAACCAAAAAACCGGGTTTCCTGGAGAAATTGCACATCCGGCCCTTTGAAGAGATTGCCCTCCTCATGATGGAGCGCTCTTCCGACAAGGCCAAGCGGGTGAAAACGCTGCGTGGCAGTATCCCAGTACGGCTGGTTGTTGAACGCAAACCAGTGGTGATCACCGAACGTTTTTTGGAATCGACAGACATGAAATTCAAGCTCGGCGCTGACGAGCTGACAATCCTTGAGGCCAGGCAAGATAATAAGGACAAGCATGTTGAATTTCGCTTGCGTATTCCGGAGGGACTGAAATCCACTGACTGGCATGAGCGCGTCGTCCTGGAAGACGCCAAGGGTAAGCGCTTCCAGCCCGACAGCTGGGGCACTATCGGTATAAACGGCAGCCGCAGCATTACGTTGGGCTACTCCGCCGCCGCCAATCCAAAGGTCGGCCCGCCGGCCAAGTTAATCATGGAAGATTGGATCAGCATGAGTCATGAAATCCCGTTTGAGTTGAAGGATGTGCCGTTGCCTTGATCCTCCTAATGCGCCTTTCTTGTCCGGGAAATTCTCACTTCCCACTCGGCCCGCGCAGCCGCCCCGGCGGCCGCCCAACCAGCACCGCGCACATCCCGCCGCGCTGGGCCACATTGATCACCTGCTTCTGCGACGCCCGCGCCAAAATCGCCACTCCATATTTCGAGGGCGCAAACCCCATCACCGTGTAAAACGGCTCGGTATGCACGATCCCATCGGGCCCCAGCACCGTGAATTCGCTGACCGGAATGCTCGCCAGTTGTTGCAGTACATAGCGCTCCGGGTCCGCCAGCGCTTTGTCCAGGGCCGCGTCCCATTCCGCTTGGTCCACGAGCGGGCCGATCACCACGCCCGTGCCGCCGTAAGACCGATTCGGCTTCAGCACCAGCGTTTCGCGGTCGCGGCGGGCGCGTTCCAGGAGGTTGGACAGCTGGCCGTCGGGAAAAACCGTGTTGCGGTCCGAGACGATTCGGGTCCACAAAATGTGCCGGCGAAAAACCTGGCGTTCGTCGGAACTGAAGTAATCGCTGAACTGTGGATCGGTCAGAATTTCCCAGCAACTCTTTTGGTCCAGCTCGGCGGCGATGCCGGAGATGATGCGGTTTTGCTGGAACAGCATCTTCATTGGCTTGACATCGGCGCCCTGTTTTTCGAGGTCCAGCAGATCGGCGACGGCGTAATCGCGATAGACCAGATCGACCACCTCGCCGCCGCAGTAAACCTCGCGGCCCTTGAGCGACAGCTCGCGCGGGTCGGCGTGCGTGACCTTGAGTTGATAGCGGTCGTGAAAATACTGGGCCAGCGCTGCTTGTTCATCGGGGCCGCTGCCGGCGTATTTCGGCTCGACAAAGCAAATGTGCTTGGCCGGCCGCCGCAGTGTCTCCAGATGATCCAGCACTTCCTGCATCAGCAGCTCGCGGATATCGTGGGCCAGTTGCAAATGCAGTTCGCTGTCTTGCTCCTGCAACGCCGGGACCACCAGCTCGGCAATGATCCGCTCCGAGGTCGGCACCAGGTGCAGGCCGCCGATGCCACTCAGGTTCGGTTCGACAAAACGCAGCGAGTCCTTCCACATCGGGCTGATGAAATCGATCATGGCGTCGAGCCGGCCAAAGATCGGATTGTTGTCGCGCAGGCTCGGGCCCCAGCAGTCCAAAAGCCAGCGCTCTTCGTCCGGCGTGATCCGCAACAGCTCCCGTGCGGCCGCGTTTTCCAGATATATTTCCGGCAACCGTTTGAGTGCGTTTTGAATCGTCAGCGTCACGAAATGGATGTACGAAAGCTGGTCCGGCAACACCGTCATCGGGCAGGCGAATAACGACACGGTATCGAGCTTGCCATCGCGCAGGTACATCAAGTGGCGGTTGGTTGCTTCCTCGTGAAGCTGGCGCATCAGCTCGGCGAGGCGCGGCTCGGGGATCTTGTCAAAAGCCTTGCGTACCCGGCTGGCCAGGCTCAGGCCGGCGAGCCCCAGTTCCTCGGCGGGCGTCAACATGATAGATTGCCTTCGTTTGAATCAGTATGCATAATTCCGCACCATGATAATTGTGGGACGGCCTTCCCAGGCCGTCCGGACGGCCTGGGAAGGCCGTCCCACGAAGGCAATGCAGCCTAATCGCGCACTCTCACATAGTGCCAGGGACCGTTTGGCTAACCGCCACTATGGCGTGCCGCGCCGGCGGATGCAACAGCAGAGTCAGCGTACAATGCATTTATGACCGCGGAAGATGCCTATGCCGGACTTGTGCAATGGAGCCAACAGGCCGCCACTTTGGCGTCCTGCGCCGAGATGCTGGGCTGGGACGAGGAAACCTATATGCCCCGCGGAGGCGTGGCCCATCGCGCCCGCCAGATGGCGTTGTTGGCCGGGCTGCACCACGAACGCCTCACCGATCCGCGCCTGGGCGATTTGATCGAAGCCGTCGAAAGTTCCTCGCTGGTCAAAGATCCTCTTTCGGATCAGGCGGTTAACGCCCGACTGCTGCGCCGGACCTATGATCGTGCTTGCCAGTTGCCGCGCGGACTGGTCGAGGAAATGGCGCAGGTCACCGCGCTGGCGCAGCAGGAATGGGCCATCGCCCTGCGCCGTTCCGATTTCGCCCGGTTTTTGCCGTGGCTGAAGCGCATCGTCAATCTCAAGCAGCGCGAAGCCGAATCTCACAGCGGTTCGCCCGCCTCCTACGATGCCTTGCTGGAGGATTACGAACCTGGCCTGCGCACCGATCATCTGACGAAAATCTTTACCGAGCTGCGGCAGCAACTGAATCCGTTGTTAGAATCCATCCTCGGCGGCAAGCGTCAGCCGGATGTCACGATCTT
>DASRAT010000285.1:0-2876 GCA_035638015.1 Gemmataceae bacterium
TCGCGGGCAATTTGGAAGAGATCCTTCTTATCGGCTTCGCGCACTACCGGGACAAGCAAACCCGCCTGGGCAGCGACCGCGATGCCGATGTCGCAGCGGTCGTGGAAAACAATCTCGCCGGCGGCTTCGTCCAGGGTGGCGTTGACCAGCGGCACTTCTTTCAGGGCGGCGACCACGGCTTTGACAAAGAACGCCAAATAAGTGACTTTGGCGCCGATCTTGTCCGCCGACTCCCGCAGGCCGTCCCGCAATCGAACCAACTCGGTCACATCACATTCATCGACATAGGAATAATGAGGAATCGTCGTCTTGGATTGGACCATGCGCTCGGCAATGACGCGGCGTAAGCCCGCGAGCTTGATGCGCGTGCCCGGCTTGCCATAATCCGGCAGAGGGCCGGACGGGGCAGCCGCGGATTTGCCAGGTTTGACTTGAGCCGCAAGATCCTCGATGAGAATGCGTCCCTGCGGCCCGCTGCCGCGAACGTGAGCGATGTCGATGCCAAGCTTTCGCGCCATTTGCCGCACGGAGGGGGCGGCCTTTACAGGCAAATCGGGGCCATTGACTGTGACCGTGGCCACGGCTTTCTTTTCCTCAGTTACTTGTGGCTTGGGTTCAGGCGCTGTGCGTGGTGCATGGCTTTTTTTGGTCACTGTCGCTGCTGGCTGCTCTCCCGCCCCTGTATACGTCAAAACGACATCGCCAACCTTGAGAAGGTTGCCCGATTCCGCACGCAGCTCAGCGATGGTCCCGGCAAACGGCGCTGGCACCTCCATGGTCGCCTTGTCGGTCATCACTTCCATGAGCGCCTGGCCGCGCTTGACCGCCTCGCCGGGTTTGACCAGCCAGCGCACCATTTCGGCTTCGTAAACGCCTTCGCCGAGCTCGGGGAGAGGAAAGTCCATGGGAGATTACATCGAGTGGTTAAGGATCAAAATAGATGTTCTAGAATTAGCGCGCATGCCTGCCATTGGACAGGGGCAATTCGGCGCTTGCGGCGCCCCACCGATCGGCTTGCTTTGTGATCGCAACAAAAAAAGCGTCGGCAATCGTGTTTGGGCCAAAGCTCAAAATACGATTCCCGACGCTAGTTAACTGTCAGCACTGTTTCAACTCAAACATTCGCGTCTTCTGCGAAGCCTTGCAAGCGCTGGCTCCGCGCCGGATGGCGCAGCTTGACCAGGCTGCGGGCCTCAATCTGGCGAATGCGCTCCCGCGTAATGCCATACGTGCGGGCCACTTCATCAAGCGTTTTGGGATGGCCGTCGCGCAGACCGAAACGCATCTCGATGACTTCACGCTCGCGGATCGTCAACGAACGCAGCACTTCGTCGATGCGTTCACGCAAGAGGTGCTGATCGACCGCATCGCCGGGAGTCAGAATGCTGGGGTCGTCCAGGAAATCGCCGAGCGACCGTTCGCCCTCGCCGCCAAGCGGCTCGTGCAAACTGACGGGATGGCGAGCCACCACGCGCAGTGACCGGGTCTCCTCGGCCGTGACGCCCAGGGTCTTGGCAATTTCTTCAACTGTGGGTTCGCGGCCGATGCCCGCGGTCAATTCGCCGCGGACACGCTCAATGGCCGCCAGCGTGCCCACTTGATGGCAAGGCACACGCACGGTCCGGGCGTGATCGGCCAGCGCCCGTGTAATGCCTTGACGGATCCACCAGGTAGCATAAGTGCCAAACTTGAAGCCCATGCGATGCTCGTATTTGTCAACGGCCCGCATCAAGCCCCGGTTGCCTTCTTGAATCAAATCGGCAAAGGCCAAACCGCGGCCGCGATAGCGCTTGGCGATCGACACCACCAAACGGAGATTGCCCTCGGCCATGGAGCGGCGAGCGTCCCGGTAACGGCGCAGGCGGCGCCGCTGCACGGCAATAAGGCCGCGCAGGTCTTCGTAGCCGCACCGCACCGTCATGGTCACGTCGCGCAGTTCCTTGACCAGCTTGGTCTGCTGCTGACGGCCCGCGGTCGAGCGCGTGCAGGCGGCCATCTGGGTGTCAAGGTCCTTCATCCGCTGTTCCCACGAGCACAAATCCTCGGACAGATGTTCCAAAAGCTCCGTGCGAGGCGACAGCTGTTCGACCAAGTTGACCGCTTTGCGAAGCCGCCGCCACAAAACACGGCGCAATCGCGATCGGCCGGCGGCAGTCGTGGTGCGCTGCAGGGCGCGAAAATCGGCGCTGGCCGCTGCCAAAATATGGTGCAGGGTCCGCAAGTTGTGCGGCAACCGGGCGAGAATCTGCTCGCGGCTCAAATCGCAACTCGTCACCACGTCAATGGTCGGATCAATGGCCAGTTGGCCGGCTTGAACGCGCTGCATCGTATCCACCACGCGCTCGATGGTTAGCCAATTGGCCAGAGCGGCACGGCGATAGCGTGTCCGCGCGTTCTCGAGATTGCGAGCCAGGTGCAATTCTTCTTGGCGGTTGAGCAGCGGGATGGCGCCCATTTGCCGCAAATACAATCCCAACGCGTCGTCCGGCCCATTGTTGGTTTCGACAGGTTCGTGCTCGTCAGCGGTGGGAGTGTCCTTGTCCTCCGCCTCCTCCGCCGGAAATGCCGGCTCGGACTGCCGTGGTTTGCGGTCCTTGTCCGGCACTATCTTCGGAAGCGCCCGCTGGCGGCTCGACGATGCGACCGGTTGTTGCCGGCTGCGGCTGTCAGGGCGTTTCAGATTCCGTTTCATGCGGTTGCACCTTAAGAATACAAATCAAGACGTTCTAGCATCCAGGAACAAACAGGCACCTTGCCGCCGGTGAGGGCGATGTGCGGCAAAACACCAGGCAAACTACAATGAGCCGGACGGGTTGGCCCCGACGAGCCGCCTAGGGACTCGCCAAAAAAGGTTATCGCTGGAAGGGCGCCGAGGT
>DASRAT010000286.1:0-6547 GCA_035638015.1 Gemmataceae bacterium
CGGGCGACCAAAGCCACACGGTCATTTCCGCTGCCTTGGTTGTGGCGCCATGGACTTCCAGGCCGGTGGGGTGGAGCTGCCAGAAATTCCGCATGCCGGCCGCAATGCCGCCTGTGGTGTCGCCGAGGAAAGCCATGCCGAGAGAGCGTTTGCCGGACACCGCGCTGATCCACGAACTATGATCGCCGGTCCGTTTTTGAATGTTGAACGAATCGGCGGAGTTTTGCTTCAGTTTGAAATCATCCCATTGGGCCATGTCGGCGATGTTCTGCTTGCCGGGCAGTTGATTAAGATCGGGCAACTGCTTACCGGCGATCTGCTTGGCGTACAAATCGCCGCCAGGAGGACGCCGGCCCGAAATGATGCGCACCGGCTCGGCAAACACGCCGCTTTCACCGGCGAGGCGAATGTGGCGATTGTGGGCTTGCTGCCGCATCGGCACGGTGAAACGCACGCCGAGGCCGCGGATGAAATCTTTGTCCTCTTTGCCGTCGAAGATGAAGGTGTGGACCATCTTGACGGAGTCCACGCCGGTGAAGAAATAGAGGCGGACGGTGAACGGCAGCCAGGTGCGCTCCGCCGATGTCGATTTGTGTTTGCCTTCGATTTTCGCTACGGCCCGGATGCTGCCCGATTGCTCCAGTTTGACGGAGGTGATTTCGCTGACGAAATCCTCCTCACGGACAGTGCGATTCTTTTTGAGATCGGAGCGATCTTCCACGGTGCAAACCAGTTTGCCGTTTTGGGCGACGATTTGTTTGCCGACCGTGATGGACTCGACGAGCGACACACCTTTTTTGGCTAACCGCCAGATTGCGGAGCCGTTTTTGATTTCAAAGGAGTCCGCGGTGCCGTTGATTTGCAGTGGTGTTTGAGTCGGGGCTGTATTGCCTGGCTCGATTGTCAAAGGCCCCACAATTTTGCTCGATGCGGCGATCGCATGTCCGGACCACTTGAGCGAACCATCGGGCCAGTAGGCCATCGGCCAGCTTTGGACGTCGAATTGATTGCCTTTGGCGTCTCCAAGTTTGAAGGTCGCATCTTTTTTAACCGATCCCTGGGGCCAGGGCACGCCCCAGCTGACGCCTTGAGCTGTTGTTGGAGGATTCTGGTCCAACCAATTCAGTTTCACGGCCAGCGAAGATGGTTTTTGTCCCTGGGAGGCTGGAGAATTCAATCCTTCCACGTTTTCTTCATGGCTCGAGATTTTCTCGGTCGCCGGCGCAGATGTGAGCAAAATGGCCGCCAGGGTCACGGCGACGAACGACTGGGAGGCAACGGTTCTCAACATGGTGCCCTCGTCAAATGCAGGAGAGAATTTACTTGCTGGCCGCAGTTGGCCGCTTCACAATACCGTGTGCTGGAGTGGGAGTAAATCAAGAACTGACTTTGCTAAGCCGCAAGCGGCTTGGGAGTGCCACACAATGAGAACGACCTTGATCTGCATGGCCATTGGATCTTCGCTGCTCTTGAGCGTCACACTCGCGCCTGCCGACACCGGGCCGGAAAAGCCCACCGTCATTGACGTTTTCCCCGGCAAACCGCCCGGCGCCAAGAGCGAGCCGAAGGAAGATAAGGTCAAAGGCAATAAACCCAGCCGCTCTGTTCAAGAAGTCACCAAGCCCAGCTTGACCGTGTTCCGCCCCGCCAAGGACAAAGACACCGGTGTGGCGATTATCATCGCGCCGGGCGGCGGTTACAGCAATCTGGCCTGGGACCATGAAGGTGAAGACGTGGCCACCTGGCTCAATTCCCTTGGCGTGTCCGGGTTCGTGCTGCGCTACCGTGTGCCGATGGTCAAAAATGTGCAGCGTGACAGTGTCTCGTTTCCGCCCCATCAGGACGCCCAGCGGGCCATCAGCCTGGTGCGTTCCAAGGCCAAGGAACTTGGCATTAATCCTAAAAAGATCGGCATGCTCGGCTTTTCCGCCGGCGGACATTTGACGGCCCTGACTTCCACGAACTTCGACAAACGCGGTTATGACGCCATTGACGATGTTGACAAGGTCAGTTGCCGGCCCGACTTTTCGGTTTTGGTTTACCCGGCCTACTTGACGCAGGGTGAAAAACTGGGCGCCATCTTCACGCTCAACAAGCAATCGCCCCCCATGTGCTTCATCCACGCCAGCGACGACATGTACACTGCGGAAGGCAGCGCCCTCATGTATCTTGGTTTGAAACGTGCCGGCGTGCCCGCGGAAATGCACATTTATGCCAAGGGCGGACACGGCTTTGGGATGAGGACTGGCAAACAACCCGTTAACCAGTGGCCGAAACGTTGCGAGGAATGGATGCGCTCGCAGGGAATTCTCGCTGCCAGCGGCGCTCCTTAGCACGAGCCGATTGAAAAAACAAACTTGATCCGTGCCGGCATACAGAGTAGGATTAACGTGGGCCGATTGTTCTCCCCTTTTGGTGCCCCGGACAGGTTTGAGTATGCAATCTCTCTCCCACCAATCCTGTGCAAACGTGCAGAAAGCCAGCGTCTACGCGGAGTGCGAAAAGGAAGTCAATCTCTACAAATGGCTGGAAAGCGAACGAGCGGGGCGTGATCTTGGCGAACAGGCCATCCGCAAATGGGTCAAGGAGCACTGGTGTGGCTATCTGAGGGCTCGCTGGCTGGAGCATCTCGAGGGCAAGCAATTCTGGGAAGAACTCGACCGCGGCGATTTTGGCCTCCTCCAGCGACGCTTCGACGACTGTACCCTCCTCCTCGACCGCATCCTCGACCGACTCAAATCCGGCCAAGAAAACCTCGATATCATTCAGTGGGCGCTCAACTGGGGCATCGATCTGTGCGATGTCCGCAACATTCTGCAAGCGCTCGACATCAATAGCCGCCGCCTGTCACACCGATTTGATCCTGTCGCTTGATGCCAGACCCTCATGCCGTTCAGTGCCTAATTGTGGCTTTCTCTGTCCCATGAGGGCCAAAAAATCGGCCGCGCCCCTTTTTTTCCGCGTGGTTTTGTCGTTAAACATTTAGCAGTATCAAACGTAGACCCACGACAAGGAGCATGAAGCCATGGCACATTCCACGAAACGAAAAACCCAACGGAAACGGCTGCGGATCAAGAAAAGGCGCGCCCGCAAGGCTGCACGCTGAACGTAATAATTGCAAACCTGGCGAGCCTTGAGTGTTAGCGACCGGAAAAGTGCGCGAGCTGCCGGACAACTCGCGGTCTCCTCCGGTCGCTCAACTCCCCCTTTTCGTTTCTTAAAATCAAACTGGCTCTTTTCATTCAACCTATCGCTATTTGGCCATTGCCCGCATGTCCCAAAGTGTTACCACACCTAATTCACCTCGATCAGCGACCGCCAAGAGTTTGCCACCCGCACTAAAGACCACCTTGTTGATCGGATTTTCAAATTTCAACGAAACCAATTCTGTCGTGGTTGCTACCAACCAGAGTTTCACCGTTTTGTCGCTGCTTCCAGAGGCCATGAGCTTTCCATCCGGGGAAAATGCCACTGATTTGACGCCTAAGCCGTGGCCATCGAGCTTTGCCCAGTGCTTAAATTTGGCAACATCCCACAACCTGCATTCCGCTTCGCCTGAGCCGCCGCCCGAAGCAAGTAGCTTCCCGTCTGGACTGAAGGCAAGCGACCATAAATAGCCAGGTTGCTTCAATGTGATTTTTTCAGTGCCGGTGCCTGGATCCCAAAGCGTTATCGAACCGCCAGCGCCTGACGCCAAGGTCTTCCCATCTGTGCTGAATGCAAGTGCGCCACCCACGCCCGAATGGGCGCCGTTGATTGTGCGTAACAACTTGCTGCTCGGCATTTCCCATATTTTGATCGTGTCGTCATTACTGAAGGTAGCTAGAGACTTGCCGTTTGGACTAAATGCCATGCTAAGCACGAATTGCTTGTGACCGTTTAGAACTGCCCTCTGCTTGCCCGCTGGCATGTCCCACATTGTGATCGCTCCGGTTTCATCCGCAGATACCAACAGTTTTCCATCGGGAGAAAAAGCTACACATCGCACCCAGGAGTCGACGATCATATGCATTCGCAGCTTGCCTGTTTCAATTTCCCAGAGTTTAACCGACCCTTTCCCGCAGGATGCAAGCATCCTATCGTCCGGACTAATTGTTATGTCCAAAACCGCGCCATCGTGTGCCTCGATTTTGTGCCTGAGCTTTGGCTCCTGTGCGGAGGAAGTCCCCACGGCAAAAAAAACCAAGGTGCACGAGCAAAGGCTCAATGCCGAATACTGTTGCATTACAAATTCCCTCGGAGTCTTACTATTTGCAGTGGTCGTTTGTAAACGGGATCAAAAAAACTTCAAATGGAACCAGGCCCTTTGTCACAAAATAGCGGGCGGTTGGCCTTGCTGGCTCCGTTTGTTCACCAGCCCCGGCCACCCTTGCCGGAAGCGTAAGCGACGGGAGAAAAACGCCAGCGACCTGACCCGTTCGCGGTCTCCTCCGGTCGCTTACGCCCCCGGCTCGCCAAGCATTTCATTTTTTATTCATCAGCTTGTTATCGCTCATCCATTCCTTCATGCGCGCCGGCCACGCCGCCAGTCGAGCGGGATTCATGCGATCGCGCAGCCCGAAGCCGTGGCCGACGGACGCATAGATGTGCAATTCCGTATTGATGCCCGCCCTTTTCATGTTGAGATACAAGGTGGCCAGGCCCTCGGAGATGTTCTCTCGGTCCTGGTTGCCGCAGACCAGAAACGCGGGCGGATTGTCCTTGGCGAACTTCAGCGTTTTGGGAATGGCCGGATACAAGAGAATCTGAAAATTGGGCCGCGATGACTCGCGTTCGACCAGGTCCGAGGCGTCGGCTTTGCCGTTGTCGTACTTGGTGGAGGAATAAAGCACGAGGTCGCCGCCGGCCGAGAAGCCCATGATGCCGAGCTGGCCGGTGTTGACGTTCCAGTCCTTGGCCTTGTGACGAACCATGCGCAGTGCCCGCTGGGCGTCCTGGAAGGCGTGTTCCTCGATCTTGTAGACGGAGCCTTTCTCGCGGGCCAGGCGGTATTTCAGGATGAAACCGGCAATGCCGTTGTCGGCCAGCCATTTGCCGACGTTGTGGCCTTCGTGCTCGATGGCCAGATTGTTGTGGCCGCCACCGGGGCAAACGATGATGGCGGCGCCCGTGGCCTTGTCCTTGGCGGGCAGGTACACGGTCAGGCTGGGGTTGTGCACATTGGTGACGCCGATTTCGAGATCGCCCTTTTTCTTGGCGTTTTCCTTGTCGTTCTTCTTGGCCTCGAAACCGGGAGCGCCGTTGGCCCAAAGGGGAACCACCGGCGGCGCGCCTGGACCTTGGGCGAGGGCTGCGGCTGAAACGGCCAACCAAGAGGCGAGTGTCGCAAGCAACAGTCTTTTCAGTGTCATGAGGTTCTCCTGGCAAGGTGTTCGCTGCGTTTCGTGGGACGGCCTTCCCAGGCCGTCTTGGACGGCCTGGGAAGGCCGTCCCACAAAGACTACATTGGTCATCACATTTTGTTATTTCGTTCCTGCTTCGATGGCGTATAGAGTCTTGAAGCCGCGCATGTAAATCCGCCCATTGGAAATCGCGGGGGAGGCGGCGAAAATGTCCGGCAAGTAATTGTTGGACACCATCTGGAAGTTTTTCCCCGTTTTGAACACGGTGACGGTGCCGTTGTCACGGCCCGTGGCATAAATGTGGCCGTCGGCGTAGACCAACGAGGCGCGATAGCGGCCATCGCCGATGCGTTCCCCTGAGTAATACAGCTTGCCCGTCTTGAGATCGGCGCAGGAGATTTTGCCCACCTCGGCAGTGCAAAAATACACCAGGCCATCGTGGATCAGCGGGCACGGCACATCCGGCGCCCCCTTGGGAATCTGCCATTGCACAAATGGACTGTTGGGAGCGATTGTCCCCTGGGCGCCAGGTTTGATGCCGAATATCGGGTTGATGTCGCGGTTGGTGGGCACCACCAGCAGGTCGCGCGTCGCCACTGGCGACACCACAATGCGATGGTCTGTTTTATTTTTCGGGTTGAGGCCGCTGAGTCTCCAGATCTCCTTGCCGTCGTTGAGGCGATGGCCGGTGGCATAATCACAGCCGACAATCACCAGGCAATTTTCCATGTCGTTTTCCCACATGAGCGGGGTTGTGTACGATTGCCGGCTTTCGACCTTGGCATCGGTGGGGCGGTCAACTTTCCACACGTCTTTGCCGGTGGTTTTGTCGATGGCGATTACCAGGTGCCTGTCGTCCTTGCCTCCCGCCTTGGTGCCCTGCTGCAACGACAGGTACAGTCGGTCGCCGTGCAGCAGCGGCGTAGTGTGTGTGCCGTGGTACATGTCGAACTTGCCGTAGCGCTCCTGGGCATTGAATCGCCAGATTTCTTTGCCTTCGAAGTCATGGCAGGTGAAATCGCCGTTGCCGCAGAAGGTCCAAATGTGTTTGCCGTCGGTGCTGGGGGTGTTGGAGGCTTCGTTGGCCTCGCCGCCTTTGATGTCCACCTTGCCCGCGGCGCCGAGCTTGCGTTTCCAAAGCATTTTGCCTTCGGTGCTGATGCAAAGCAGCGCCAGGTCTTTGCCGTCGCCACTGCTTATGAAAA
>DASRAT010000287.1:0-2221 GCA_035638015.1 Gemmataceae bacterium
CCCACCACCGAGAACTTCGGCATCCAGGGCGGCGTGCCCACCCACCCCGAACTGCTCGACTGGCTGGCCCGCGATTTCATCGCCTCGGGCTGGGACGTCAAAGCACTGTGCAAGAAAATCGTCCTCTCGGCCACTTACCGCCAAAGCTCGAGCGCTCCCGGCAAGCTGCGTCAGCGCGATCCCGAAAATGTTCTCTATGCTCGCGGCCCCAGCCGCCGTTTGCCCGCCGAAATGCTCCGCGACGCCGCCCTGGCCAACGCCGGCCTGCTCGTCCCCAAACTCGGCGGCCCACCCGTCAAACCCTACCAGCCGCCCGGCCTCTGGAAAGGTCAAAACGCTTTCCTGCCGGAATACGTCCCCGACAAGGGCGAAGGCCTCTACCGCCGCAGCATGTATACCTTCTGGCGGCGCACCTCGCCGCCGCCCAACATGCTGGCCTTCGACGTGCCCGGCCGCGAAGTCTGCGTGGTCCGCCGCCAAACCACCAGCACGCCCTTGCAACCCTTGGTGCTGCTCAACGATCCGCAATTTGTCGAAGCCGCCCGCGGCCTGGCCGAACGCATGCTCCGCGAAGGCGGCGACTCGCTCGACAAACGCCTCACCTTCGCCTTCCGCCTGGCCGCGACGCGAAACCCCACCGCCGCCGAAGTGAAGCTGCTCGGTGAGCATTACCAGCGCCAGCTTGCGCTATTCCGCAACGACCCCAAGGCCGCCCAAAAACTGCTCCGCGTCGGCGACCATCCCATGCCCAAAGGCCTGGATGCTGCCGAACTGGCCGCAGCAACAGTGACGGCGAGCGTGATACTGAATCTCGACGCAGCAGTGATGATATTTTAGAATCCACGGTTGGAGGAGCTCGCGGCAGGTAGAGAAGAAAAATGACTCAGGAAGAAAAGGTGTCAGGAACAAAACGCTTGCTGACTTGCTGACTCCTTTTCTTCTCCGTCTTGCTTTGGCCCCATGCCTGATTTTAGGCAATGCAAACCCCGGGCGCTTTGCAGGTCAGGCGGCTGCAACTGGGCAGCGGTTGGTTAGAATTGGGATTGTGGCCGTGTTAGATAACAGCCGCCCGCCGCGACTATACGCCTTCCTCAGACTGCGTACCCCATTCGGTGATATCGCAGCGGCTATGCGGTGTGAAGTGATCTTGCGTCATCGATTTATTGTAGGCTTCCTGGGCAATCGGCCCGAGTTGGTCAAGGTCTGCCAGGCAAGCCAAGGTGTGTTCGCGGTATATGGCAATCTCATCGGTGCTGGCCGCGGCCACGAGCGGCTTGCCATCCGCGGCATTCTCCGCCAGTTCGCGCAAGCGTTGTTCGCCAGGACCGGCTGGAATGGCCAATACGGTGAGTTCCGCAACGGGCAACGAGGCCACAACCTCGGGAGCTGCTGTTTCGTAAGCCGCGGCCAGGTCATCTTCCAAGCGGGCATCGGCGCTTTCGGGCATGTCCTGGTACATCCCCAGGAAAACCTCGGCGACGTTAGTGTTGCCCAGCCGAGAGCGCAGATAGGAGCGGGCTTCCTTGTGCATGGCCGGTATCAGTTTTTTGAGGACATTGGCCGACGTCATGCAAAGGTGAACCAGGGCCTTGTACTGGCTGCGGATCAGCGTTTGCATGCGCTGGTCCAATTCGACAAGTTCGGCAGCGCCGACGGTGCTTTCGAGTTTTTGCACGGCATCGTCCAGCGATTTGCAACCGTCGGCCCACAGAAAGCGTCCGGCGCCCGGCGCGTCCCCTCGACCTGACCCGGCGTGGATTTGATCCTTGAAGGCGGCAACCAAATCACCCAGGCGTGCCCGGCAGAAATCGACTTCGCGGAGCTGATCGGAAAGCAATCCGCGCAGGCTGACATACAGCGCGGTGATGCGTTGCAGCACCAGGCTCTGATAGCGGGTTTTGGGATAGGATCGAATCAGCTCGAGCAGTTCCAATACCACCGGCGGCGCGCCGCTGCCCTGACGGCGTGTAAAAGGCGGTTTCCAGGTGCCAGCCTTTTCGGGCAGATTGGAATTATCCGTGAGCGCACGAATGCGATTGTAAACAACGGAAGCCCGCTCTTGCAGCTCATTGGCCAGTTGCTCGTGAGCTTGCAGCGCCTGCTCCACCTGCTTGTGCATTTGCCGCAGTGCCTCCTCGGCGCCGGCCAAGCGATAATTGGGATCCTCGATCATGCACACGGCCAGTTCAGCCAGCTTTTGCTCATACTCATCAACAACCTT
>DASRAT010000288.1:0-5046 GCA_035638015.1 Gemmataceae bacterium
ATATTCCGTCGGATCGACGGTGAAAACCGACATCCAGGCCAATACGGCCAGGGCGCCTGCGACGAAAATCAAAAGTGCTATGCGCATAAGAACACCGTATGTCAGGAGCCTTTTTTGGTGTCGGGCTGGACCAGCACCGGCAAGCGAAGCTGGTTGAGGTCAAAGAGAATCAATGTGCGCCGGCCTTCCACACGCTCGGCGTCGATGAGCAACACTTCGCGGTCCTGCAAGGCGCGGTTGAGGCGATCCCAGTAAAGGCGAACGTCGATTATCTCGCGTTGCCTGGTAATGGCGGCAGCGCGTGCCGCGGCGTAATCCCCTTTGGCTTTGCTGGGCGATTGACCTGTTTGCAAGGCATATTGATAGTTTTGCAGCAGCAACTTCTCCGCCTCCGGCGCTAGCTGCATGCGGGTTTTGCTCCAGGCAAGGTATTCAGCCCATTTGACTTCGGCGTCTTGCTTTTCCTTGGCTCTGGCGACTTCAGCTTGCCGCACACGGCGGTGCAAATCGGTTTCCGCCTTGCCGATAGCCAGCAACTTTTCCGCCTCGGCTTCGTGAATGACTTTATCACGCAACTCCATCGCCTTGGTAACTTCGTGATAAGCGTCCACCACCTTCAGCGGCGGGTGCAAATCGTGCAGCGCGAAACCTTCGATGTGGATCCCGAGGTGGTATTCATCGCAGCGCTTTTGCAGGCGGGCCATGGCTTCTCGTTGTAAATTGTCCCGCAAGGTGGTCAGCAAATCGGGAAGGCGCTGACTTGCGACCAGCGTTCGCAAAATCGATTCAGAAGAGGCCCGGACAAACCTATCGGTGTCTTGCACGTCGAACAGGTAAACCTTGGCTGACGTGATGCGGTAGCGGACTGTTGCTTGCACCTCGACGAGATTATTGTCGCCGGTCATCATCAACGATTGCTCACCTGAATCGTCGCGGTCGGAGGCGCCGTGAGGAGTGTCCCAGGCCAGATTGGTCTTGTCCGCGGCCGTGCTGCTGCGAAAACCGATTTGTACCGTGCGAATGCGGTCGGCCTGAACACGGACGACGCGGTCGATGGGCCACGGCCAGCAATAGGTCAAACCTGGTTCAAGATCAGCGACGGGTTTGCCAAAACGAAGCTGGACGCCGGTTTCGTCCGGGCCGATCTGCGTGAAGCCGCTCAGTGCCCAGACCACAGCCACAATCAACAGGCCGACCAGCAACACACGCCGCCATTGGTGGCCAAGCCAGTGCAAGGCCTCATCGATGTCGAAGTACCTTTCCAACCAACCGTCCAGGCGTTTGAAGATGTCGCGCATCCGGCCTGCCGGCGCGCCTTCGAGCTGTCTCTCAAATACCAGCAGCCGCATGGAATTGAGCAGCACCGCCAGCGAGCCGAGCTGGTGGTAGATCACGCCGGCCAAGGGTCCAAGGCTGTACCAGTAATCATCGGTCATCACCAAGGGCCAAAGCCAAGCGGTTAGCAGGACGCCGAAACCGTTGACGCCGAATGCGAAGACGACAATGTTCTGCCGGATGATGCGAACCGTTTCGCGTGACAGGCGCACCAAAAACGGCAGCGGCTTGAGCGGCTCGCCCATCATGACGATGTCGCCCGCCTCGGCGGCCACATCGGTGCCGGTGCCGCCGATGGCGATGCCAACATCGGCCAATGCCAGAGCAGGCGCGTCATTGATGCCGTCGCCGATCATGGTGACACGGCCAACCGCCGGCTCCCGTTGAGCACTGAGTGGAGCAGTTGCCGGTTTTTCACCAGAGGGCAGAGGGGCTTTGCGGCCGCGCAGACCTGCAATGAGTTCGCATTTCTGCTGCGGCAGCAACTCAGCGTGTACCTGGCCAATGCCCAGCGCCGCCGCCACGGAAGCCGCAGCCGCACGCCGGTCGCCGGTCACCAGCAACGTGTCGCGAATGCCGAGCTTGGCCAGCTCTTGCAATACCTCAGCCGCTTCCGGCCGAACATGATCCCTGGCGCCAATCGCTCCCAACACGATGCCTTGACAGGCGACCAACAGCACCGTTTGCCCGCTTGCATCAAGTTTTTCAAGTGCCGCCACGGCTTCCGCTGAAAGGGCAAGGCCATGCTCTTGCAAAAGCCGCGGCGTGCCAACCAACACATTGCCGTTGGCTGTGTTACCTGAAACGCCGGCGCCGGGATGGGCTTGAAAAGAGGACGCGGCCTCCACAACTAAACCGAGCGCATTCGCTTCTTGCACGATCAATCTGGCCAGAAGATGTTCGCTTGGTTGCTCGACCGCCGCGGCCACACGCAACACCTCATTGGCCTCCACACCGCCGAAACCAACGACATCGCCCAGTTCCAGACGGCCCGTGGTCAGTGTGCCGGTTTTGTCAAACGCGATAGTCGTGACTTCCGCGAGATGCTCCAGGGCGGAGCCGCCTTTGAGCAAAACGCCCGTTCCCGCAAGTCGGCCAAGTGCCGCGATGATCGCCGCCGGTGTTGCCAGGATCAAAGCGCACGGACAAGCGACCACGAGAACGGTCACCGCTGGAATCAGGCTTTTCTCAAAGGCATCGGCGAAACCCAAACGCGTACCGCCGAACCAACCGGCGCCAAAATACAAATAACCGGCCACAAAAGTAAGTGCCGCCAGGCCCAGAACCGCGGGCAGAAAATAACGCGCCAAACGGTCGGCCGTGCGCTCCAGCGGCGCTTTGTCGCGCAGCGCCCGAGCCGTCAAATCGATCACCTGCCCGACAACCGTGTGTTCCGCGACGCGACGTGCTTCAATCGTCAAAGCACCAAACTGGTTGAGCGAGCCGGCAAGCACTTCGTCGCTGGCCCCCTTTTCAATCGGCAAGGCCTCGCCTGTCAGGGCACTGACATCCACGGCGGAGCGCCCGTCCAACACCACGCCGTCCACCGGCACGCGCGCCCCCGGCTTGACCACAACGCAGTCCCCGACCTTCAGCTCAGTCGTCAACACCCGAACTTCTTGACCGTCACGCAATAGCCAGCAGCGCCGTGGGCAGACTTCCACCAATTTGCGTATGGCCCGTTGCGTCCGCTCGAATGTGAAGCTTTCTAAACATTCGCCGGCCAAACCGATGAAAACGATTTCCGCTGCGACCAGATGTTCCTTGAGATAAATCGCCGCGATGGTGGCCAGCGCCAGCGCAAAATCGGCGCCCAGACGCCCTTCCAGCAGGCTTTCAATCGACGTGTAAAGAATGCGTGCGCCGCCCAGAACCGCGGCAATGATGGCAAGGCGAAAACCGAAGACGACGGCCGGCGCTTCCGGCCGATTCCACCACCACAATGCCAAATCCGCGGCAATGATACCGCCGAGCAGCGCCGTCATGGCGTACAGCCCCAGATTGCGCTGAGGCGCAAACGCCGTGTCGGTGTGCGAAATCTCGCGGTGCATGCGGACCTGGGGATGATGGCGCAGCGCTAGTGGGAATGCGTTGAATTGTTCAGACTAAAGGTGCGGGGGTGGGAAGTCAAGCGTTTGGGCAGGAACTACAAATCAAGCCGAAGCCGATTGTGTCAACTCGCCTTCTTGAGTTTCGCGGCAAATTCTGACGGATCCGCTATACCGTTGAGGTCCAATGTCGTGCGAACGGCAACCAAGTGATAATCCAGGACGGCGTCGGACTCAGAGAACGCAGGCAGAGTGATTCGCGCCTTGGCTTGCTGATGTTCGTAGACTCGCGCAGGCGGCTCGTCAGGCAACCTGCGGCAGGAAAAACCGAACATCCGCAAAACCTTGTCCAACTGGCCATAGGTGATATCCGTTGTGTTCAAGGCTGTTCTCCAAGTCGGGGACCACGCGGCTCCAATTTCAATTCACGCATTGCAGAGACGGCTCGCCTGTTCATTCCTTGTCGGGCAGGAACCCGCACACGCACCGTCTTGGCCCCCGCCTTCGGTTGCCGAGCCGGGTCCTCAAGAAAATAACGCTGGATAGCCTGCCAATAGCCGCGCTTTGCGAAGGCATCGTACAAAATCAGGATGACCGGCACTCTTTCCAGCATCCAAAGATTGTAATCCCGGATGTCCACGTCGTAGACGTAATCACCACCAACAGGTTGCAACGACTCCGCCGATTTCACCTGTATGGAAACATAATCCGGTTCGACATAGCCCTGCTCGTCATAGGTGAACATTAGTAAATCGTAGCCGTAATCGCGCTCCAATTGTTGCGCGGTGTGGCCTTCGTCAATGATAAAGCGCTCCACATAATTGATGCTCTGATCGGCGATAACATGCTGCCTTGTGCGTTGCTTACGTGGACCAAGGATTTGCCTTGCCATGATTGTTCCGACCAGTTTGGCCTGACGTTTGCCTTTGATTATTCTACAAGGTGTCCACAAACGCGCCTGTGCGGCATAGCAACGAACCGCCAGGTCAATTGCCTCGCCACCGACAGCACAGGTCTTTAGCAGCCTCGCACCAAACGGGGAAATGAAAGTTGAACCCTTCTTTCATCAATCGGCCGGGAACCACCCTGCGGCTTTTGAGCACCAACTCCGTTTCCGTCATAATAAAAAACGCTCCAACCGCTAACATCCACCGCGCTGCCGGCAAACCAAAGGGCATTCCCCAGGCCTGACGCAACTCGCGCATGAATTGCGTATTCGGCAACGGATTCGGCGCGGCGAGATTGATTGGCCCTTGGACTTCGTCGTGTTCGATCAGCCAATAGATTGCCCGCAAAAAATCCAGGTCATGAATCCACGATACATATTGCAAGCCGGTTCCGGAACGCCCGCCCAGGCCAAAACGTACCAGGCGGAGCAGCACATCGAAGATGCCGCCGCGGTCGGGGCTCATCGTCATGGCGGATCGTAGCAGGACTTTGCGTGTGTGCGGTGTGTTCGCTTCCTCCGCAGCCCGCTCCCACGCGGTTGCCACGTCGATGCTGAACCGCCACGTTTCGGGCACGTGCGGTTCCTGGCCACCGATGATCCCACTGGTCTCGTCATTGGCAGCATCAAAGCGATGGGCGTAAATCGTCGCGGTACTGGCCTGCAACCAAACACGCGGCGGCGACTTCGTTCGCTCAATGGCTTGACCCACAACGC
>DASRAT010000289.1:0-9882 GCA_035638015.1 Gemmataceae bacterium
GATGCACGACCAGTTGCGCAAGGACCGCAAGCTGCTGCCGACCATGGAACGTTACGCCAAGGAGCTGAGGGCCAGCCACCTGGCCTGGACGGAACTCCTGTCCCGGTTAAGGCCGGGCAGCGATCCGAGCCAGATCTCCGCGGAGGCGCTGGAGATCGCCCTCAAGGAACTCCGGGACCGTTTGCCCAACGAGTCGCACCCGAACGGCAGCGAAGCCCTGTTCCTCGACGCGGCGATGCTCTTCATCCGCCGACATACACGGCGCGCCTAAAGGCGCAGCGCCAGCCGCTGCTGGATTTCGACGCACCTGCTGCCGCCCCGCCGGAAGGCATGGATGAAGGCAAGTTAACCGGCCCGCCGGATCAGGCAAGGCCGAACAGGGGCCCCCTCCCCATTACGGCCTTGCCTGAAGACCGGCTGGGGGCCGGTCACTTTTTGCCCCACGCCCCACCCGCGGGGCGGCAAGGAGGCATCATACAACAACTCGCACAGGACTTTTCCAGTCCACCACCGCAGGCAACGCCCATCATCGCCAGCGGTGAAAAGCAAAAAGCCCGCGACATCCTCGCCGCCATTCGCACTCTTAAGCGCATCGAGCGTGAGGAGCGGCCGGCCTCCGAGGAGGAGAAACAAATACTCGCGCGTTTCGCCGGTTTCGGGCCGGTGGCTTTGTCGCTCTTCCGCAATCCAGTCACCGGCGAATTCAAGGACCAGGCCTGGCAGAGCCTGGCCATCGACTTGCGCACCATGCTCAATGGTGCGGAATACGACAGCGCCAAGCGCACCACCTTCAATGCCTTCTACACATCCCCGATCGTCATCGACGCCATGCACCAGGCGTTGGCGAGGCTGGGAGTGCCCGCCAACTCCACGGTGCTGGAGCCCGGTTGCGGCATCGGCAATTTCATGAGCTTTAGCCCGCCCGGAATGCGTTTCATTGGCGTCGAGCAGGATGCCATCTCCGGCCGCATCGCCCGCGTTTTGCATCCCGAGCAAGACATCCGCATCGAGAATTTCAAAGACAGCCGCTTGCCGCAATTGGATGCGGCGATCGGCAACGTGCCCTTCGCCGACCTGAAGCTCAACTATCAGGGACAGCGGCTTTCGCTGCATGATTTCTTCTTCGCCAAGTCCGTCGACGGGTTGAAGCCGGGTGGGGTGCTGGCCCTGGTTACGTCGCATTTCACGATGGATAAGCAAAACGCGGCCATCCGCGAATACCTGGCAGCGAAGGCCGATTTCGTGGGCGCCATCCGCCTGCCGTCCGACGCCTTCAAACGCGAAGGCACGGCGGTCGTTACCGACATCTTGTTGCTGCGCAAGCGCGCGCCCGGCGAGCCAGCACGCCATGCTGACCCGGACTGGCTTGGCGTTGCCCCGCTCTCCATCGACGGCATCAGCGTCCAGGTCAACCGCTACTTCCTGAATCACCCGGAAATGGTGCTGGGCATGTGGTCGGGCAAGGACACGCTGTATGGCGGCGAAGGCTATAGTGTCGTCGGCACCGGCGACCTGGCGAAGGGACTAAAAGGTGCTATCCAGTGCCTGCCGAAGTTCGCGCCGATTCAGGCAACGCCAGAACCAAGGCACCTGTCACGCCAACCCGCTGCGCCGGAGCGCCAGCGAGGCGAGAGCGACGGCCGCTTCATGCCCCCTCCGCCGCTCAAACTCAGCGAGGGGAGTTTTTTCGTCAACGACAGTCGAGTTATTTGCCAAATCATCGACGGCCAGGGTATGCCGGTCGTCTACCAGGGTGCGGCCTTAAACGCCGGCGGCACGCTGACTGGCAAACGCCTGGCCGCCCTCATCCGCCTGCGCGACCTGGCACGCCGGGTGCTGCAATCCCAGAACGAAGGCTGGCCCGAAGCCAACCGCCAGGACGCCCGCCGCGAACTTAATTGGGCTTACGACCGCTTCGACAGCCTCTACGGCCCGGTAAACAAGACCAGCTTTGGCGAGACCAAAGGTGGCAGCGTCATCCGCCGCATGCCCAACCTGGTGAAGTTCCGCGAAGACCCCGACGCCATGCTGGTCATGTCGCTGGAGGATTACGGCGAGACGACGGGCCTTGCCACCAAAGCCGCCATCATGCGCCGGGATGTGGTGGGCAAGAAACCGCCCGTCACGCATGTCCAGAATGCTGAGGAAGGGTTGCTGGTCAGCTTGAATGAGCGCGGCATGGTGGACCTGCCCTTCATTGCCACTCTGTACGGCAAAACCGCGAGCGACATTGTCGCCGAGCTGGGCGATTTGATTTACCACGACCCTGACAGCAAAACCTGGCAGACCGCCGACGCCTATCTCTCCGGCAACGTTCGCAAGAAACTCGCCGTCGCTGAGAAGGCAGGAGCGGATTATACCCGCAACGCCGAGGCACTCAGGGAAGTCCAGCCCGAGGACGTGCTTCCCGGCGACATCGATGCCAATTTGGGCGCGCCGTGGATACCGGAGGCCGACATACAGGCCTTCGCCGCCGAGCTGTTCAAGGTCGAACCGGACGCCGTCAAAATCTCCCACCTCAAAAAAGATGCCGTGTGGAGCCTGGACGCCGGCTACTCTGCCCAGCAGTCCGTGGCCGCCACGTCGGAATTGGGCACGCCCAGGGCCAACGGCACCTGGCTGTTCGAGCTGGCGCTCAACATGAAGATGCCGGTGATCTACGACACCATCCAGGACGGCGACCGGGAGCAAAAAGTGGTCAACCCGGAAGCGACACTCGCGGCCAAGGAGAAGCAGAAGCAGATCAAGGAACGGTTCAGGGTGTGGATTTTCTCTGATCCTGAACGCACCGAGCGTTTAGTGCGGCTTTACAACGACACCTACAACAACCTCCGGCCGCGCCTGTTCGACGGCTCGCATCTCGACTTCCCCGGCATGAACCAGGCGATCACGCTGCGCGCGCACCAGAAGGATGCAATTTGGCGCGGCATGTCCGCCGGCAATACATTGCTGGCCCACGTCGTCGGCGCCGGCAAGACTTTCACGATGGCAGCGACTGGGATGAAGATGAAGCAAGCCGGGCTTATCAAGAAGCCGATGTATGTGGTGCCCAACCACCTCCTTGAGCAGTTCGCCCGCGAGTTCATGCAGCTTTATCCCAACGCCAAGCTACTCGTAGCAAACAAGGAGGATTTCACGCGGGAGCGGAGGAAGCACCTGACCGCCAAAATCGCCACTGGGCAGTGGGATGGCATCATTGTCACCCATAGCAGCTTCGAGCGCATTGGCATGTCACGCGACTACCAAGAAAAATTCCTGCTAGAGCAAATCGCCGAATACGACCAGCTGCTCATTGACAAGGCCAAGACCACCAACCGCAATATCATCAAGACCATCGAAAAGCAGAAAGCCGCCCGCGTTGAACGCCTCAAAGACCTGCTGGCCGAAGACAAGAAGGATGACGGGTTGGTGTTCGATGAGTTGGGCGTCGATCATGTGTTCATCGACGAAGCGCATTACTTCAAGAACTTGGAGACACCAACCAAGATGGAGCGCGTCGCCGGCATCCAGACGGGCGGCAGCGAACGCGCTTTCGATGTCTTCATGAAAGCCCAATACCTGCATGAGCAGCATCCCGGCCACGGCGTGACCTTCGCCACCGGCACGCCGATTTCCAACACCATGGTCGAGATGTACACCATGCAGCGCTTCCTCGACCCGGAAGGCTTGAAGCAGCGCGGCATCGATCATTTCGACGGCTGGGCGGCGCAATTCGGCGAGGTCGTGGACACCATGGAAATCTCCCCGGACGGCAAGTCGCTACGGCCGCGCAGCCGCTTCGCCAAGTTCGTCAATCTGCCCGAATTGCAACAAATGTTCCGCGCCTTCGCCGACGTGCAGACGGCGGAGATGCTCGACCTCCCCCGGCCCCAACTGGAAACCGGCAAACCTATCATCGTCGCCTGCCCGATGTCCGAAGAGCAGCACGCCATCCAGCAGCAACTGGTCGCCCGCTACGAGCGGCTGCGCTCGCAGAAAGTGGACCCGCGGGAAGATAATGCCCTGGCGATCACCACTGACGGCCGCAAGCTCGCCCTCGATGCAAGGATGTTGGAAGCGGCAGCGCCGGACCATCCCGGCTCCAAGGTCAACGCCCTGGTCGATAACGTCTTTGGCATTTGGCAGCGAACCGCCGACAAACGCGGCGCCCAGATGGTTTTCTGCGACATGGGCGTTCACCCGACGCCCTGGCGATATTCCGCTTACGAGGAAGTGGTCCAGAAGCTCGTCGTCCGCGGCATTCCCCGCCAGCAGATGGCCGCCATCGGCGACGCCGACTCCGACGCCAAGAAACAGGTCTTGTTTGAAAAGGTCCGCACCGGCCAGGTGCGCGTGCTGCTCGGCAGCACCCAAAAAATGGGCACCGGCACCAACGTGCAAAAGCGTCTGGTCGCCTTGCATCACCTGGATGCTCCCTGGAAGCCGGCCGAGGTTGAGCAACGCGAAGGCCGCATTTTGCGCCAGGGAAACGAAAACGAGGAAGTGGCAATTTACCGCTACGTGACCACCGGTTCCTTCGACAGTTACATGTGGCAAGCCTTGGAGACCAAGGCGAAGTTCATCGCCCAAATCATGTCCGGAGAAAGCGGCGTCCGCCGTGCTGAGGACATCGGCGGCCAGGAACTGTCCTATGCCGAGGTCAAGGCCATCGCTTCCGGCAACCCGGCGGTGCTGACGCTGGCAGAGGCCGACGCCGAATTGCAGCGGCTCATGCTCCTCAAGAAAAACCACGCGGATGAACAATACCTGGCAAGGCGAAGCCTCAAAGATTTGCCCGGCACGATTGCCAGGCTGTCAGAACGCCTCACCGGCCTCAGCGCCGACATGGAAACCGCCAAAGCCCACGAGCTTGACCGCATCACCATCGGTAGCCGCAAATGCTCCGGCGAGGATGTACTGGCCGTTCTCGGCAAGCAGTTGGAAACCGTCCCCCAACACGCCAGCGACACCCGCCGCGTTCCGCTAGGCATCTATCGCGGCCTGCGCTTCGGCCTGGTGCTGTATCCGCAGATGGCCCCTGATGTTTACCTGCAAGGCGCGGCCGTGCGCCAGTCCGGTTTCCTCAGTGAAAGCCACGGACCGCGAGCCGCCCTCAACGCCGTCGAACGTCTGGCCGAAGCCTACAGCACCGAGTGCGCCCGCGTCGAGCAAGACCTCGCCATTGCGGAGGGCCAGCTCCGCGATTACCAAGCACGCTTCGGCAAACCGTTCGAGCATGAATCCTACCTGACGGAGCTGGCAGGATTGCGTGACCAACTAAAGACAGCGCTTTCCGGCTTGGCGCCAGACCCGGGAGCAGAACAGCAGCAAACGTCCGCCGAATTGGCCGAGCGGATCAAAGCGCTAAAAGCTCTGCACACCATCGCTGTGACGCCCCAACGTGCCGGTATGTGCCGTGCCACCGCCGAGCAGCCGGTCACTGCTCGTATCCGGCGGCGAACGGGGGTGAATGCAGATTCTGATGCGGCGAAAGATGCCAATGCCATAACGAAAGCAGGGCCAGCCATGCCGCAGAAATCTTCCCAGAATTCATTCAATTTGCCGCAATTGGCGTTTCAGGATCGCATTGCCATCGAACGGCAACACAAGGAGCAGGACTCAGGCTTGAATTGAATGTTTATGCCTTTTGGAGTCCAACCAAAGTAACCACGCTGCCGCCGGAGCGCGCCCGCACAGCGCAGTCGAAGGCGGCGGGGTGGATAACTCCGGGACAAGAAGACCATAGCCTAAACGGGCTGTCAGACTAGAAGATCAACTGAGTTCGCTTCGCTCACTGAATTACAAAAAGAAGGGGGGAGATGATTTTCTCATCTCCCCCCCTTGTAATCCCCCCTCTGGCAAGGCAGTAAACTGAGCGCGGCTCACGCCGCCGCGCAAAAAAGAATGGGCGTAGGGGCCGCTTCGCGGCGCTCGGCAGGGAAGAAAAGGCTTGAGCGGCATTCGATCCTTGCGGTCGGTGATTTCGCCATTGTACTGAACCAAGGCAACGTGAAATGTCGTAGGTATGGTTGATTACTGTAGTTAGAGGCCAAGCCAATGCGTTATTGCCAGCTTGTGACCCACGGGCTGTCTCTTGAATTCCCGTTGCATCTGGTCGGTGAGGGGGTGATCTCTAAGGTATTGGCCACTCAAAATCATGGTGACCGATTGACGCAAACGCCGGGTCAAGAGGTCGCACCAGATCAACTTCCGTCGCCATTTGGCCGTTTGGGTCGAATGCGGATGAAAATGCAGCCATCTCAACATCCCAAGTCCGACGCTGAGCAACACGCACGAGCGGAATGAAATCCCGATCCCCCGATGCAATTACTAGGATCATTGGTTCGGTTGCCGTACAGATGATTTCTGTACCCTGGGTGACTAACTCGGTATCAATCGCTTTTTCCTTCCCGTCTATGCCACGGTCGTGGACTATCACCGTGAAACCATGATGTTTTGCTGCTTCCCACACACTGTCATTCTTGGGCGGACGAGAACCAACCAAGATCGCCGCGTCGATCACACGACCATTGGCCAAGTGGGTGAGAAGCGATCCGAAGTCAAGACGCCAGGACGGGTCAGATGGATGTTTGTCCGCAGGGTTGCCTCTTGTGACGCCTTTGAGCCGCGCGGAGTATTTGCGGCCCTCAATAAAAACATTTGAGTTGTCAACAAGGACAACGCATTTTTTTGCCATCGGAGTCACCACTTTGGTTGGGTCTAGGTGAAGCGTCTAAACGGTGTTGTTTTTCATGAAAGACTAGTTATTTGATCGAGATGCAGGGCCTGCCACCACGTGCCACCCGCCGAGGCAGTCGTTGGCGTTCTTGGGAAGGTGGCGCCTCTCTCGGTCTTAGCGGCGGTCCCGGATTTGGCGGTGGTCCCGGTCTTGGCGGAGCTTTTGGCATTAGCGGTTCGTCGCCAAACGGTAGGTGTCCTTTTAGGTCACTTCCTATATCACGAGCCCAATTTGCAAAACCAAAAAAAGGCACGGCTGCCGCTATTGAATTAACGCGGCCTTCTGGTGTAAGTGCTCGTCCTGTTAAGAGGTCCTCTCCCGTAAGTTGATCAATAGCAATTCTGCCGAAATTGTAAATGGTATTGAACCGCATGCCGGTGTCAATCGCTGCCAGAACGAAAGGTGGGTCATTCCCTTGAGGTGGCAATTCTGTTTTGATATTGCCGAACTTACTTTTCGCGCCTAAGTCGCCAACAGGCACACCTGGCTCATCTTTCAATTTGGCAAACACAGTGTGGAGATACTTGGCAGCGCTGGTGTCCCACACAGCGTCAATCCAGATTTCCTTGGTCGTGTAATCAATCAGCCAATCCTTAATCTCATAGCTCACCCTGTGATTGCCTTTCATCAGTTGCACGGCCAACGCACGTGTTACACCAACCCAAATTCTGCCGTCATAATCAAAAGTCCTGTTTTTCGATGAATCCTCATCGATCCCTCGTAAAGTCCAACCCTTTGCCGCCAGGCCACTTCCGGGCAACCCTGGCAAACCATCCCAAATGCGTTTGTCATCAGCACTGAGATCATCGCGATAAGTGGTTCTCGGATTCCATAACCCACTTGGGTCAACAACAGGAGCCGACGCACGCCTTGTCCCCGATTCATCGCAAAGCCGATGAAATTAACGGGTTGCACAAGGCGATACTTAGCGAAAAGCTTGGCGCCGGTTTTTTCGCCAAGGTGCGAGTTTCGGCTTGGTGATCGCCAAAGCCTAGGCACCGCCTGCTTTGGACCGGACGGCTTTCAATTTGTCAAAGAACAGTTTGCGTCCAGACGGTGCTGGACGCCTGATTCCCCGCTTCTCGGACGGAGATTAGCTGGCTTCCCACGCCCTAACAGGCCACCCGCCGCCCGGTTTAGCTTGTGCATCCCACACGCAAGTGTTTCTCAATATCTTTCACCCTTTCTTTATCTGCGGCCGCGTTCGGGTAGTCCCCAGACGATTCATAAGCTTCGGCGCGCCCATCCAAAGCATCTACGTTGGCGCTGTCACGTTTGATGCACTCCGTGTAATCCGCAATTGCTTTGGGCAATTCGCCTTTGTAAAAAAAAGCTCGGGCTCGTGCAAGATACGCCTTGGGCCAATGAGGAAAAAGCCTCAACGCGTGGTTAAAATCGGAAATCGCCAAATCAAAGGAAGCACTGAAGTGATAGCCCAGGCCCCGACTGTAATATGCGAATGGATTTGCCGGCATTAACTTGACGGCTTGATTATAATCCGCGAAAGCACCTTCGTGATGTCCAAGGTGACGCAATGAGTTCCCTCTGACAATGAAGGCTTCTCCAAGTGTTGGATCCAGTTTAATGGCTTCAGAGCATTCTGCGGCTGCTTGGACATAATCACGTTTAAGGACATAGAGCATTTGCCCTCTAAGCCACAACGTGCGCGGTAATTGTCTCTTAAGACGCAGTGCTACAGTCAAATCCGATAGAGCTCCTTCGTAATCTCCTTGGTCAAAAAGCGCCTCAGCTTTGCAGCACCATGCATCAACATTTTGCGGGTCCAGGTGAAGTGATTTGGTGAGGTCCGCAATTGCTCTTTCGAGATTGCCTTTGTTTAACCAACATTTTCCTCGCACACTCCAAGAATAAGCGCAATCGGGCGCAAGCCGAACTGCATCATCGGCGTCGACGAGAGCTTTGGAATTATGGTTAATGGCAATGTTGATATGCGCTTCAGCTCGACGCGCAAGCGCTAACGCGTTTTTACCATCAAGGCTAAGTGATTTGTCCAAATCGACAATGGCCGCCGCATAATCTTTTTCTGCGAACCGAGCAATGCCTTGTGCAAGCCAATCGTTAGCATCCAGAGGCCCAAACTCAAGAGTCTTGCTAGATCCAACCATATTAGCTAAACCTCCATCATTATGTGACACAGGGGGCCTCTTATTGGATAAGAAAAAAGTCGCACGCAATGCCAAGTAATTGGTCGTGTCAAGAAGGCTCAGACTCCATTGCTCGACTTGCGGCCTATCCATCCACAATGAATTTGTGTCCGCAATCGTCATTGACCGTTCGGTAGCGTTCTCCGTTTGTTTGTTATCAGCGTGGGATGATCACAGTATCTCCACCTCGGATGATTATGGTATCACCGCCGCCACCCGCCCCGGCACCAGTCGTGCCAGCGCCACCGATCCTTGGGAATTTCGTAAAAGGAAGCAGGGTTAACGCAACCTCGCCTCCCGTTCTCAGACTTTCCTGCCACCATATAGTAAAGCCTTCGTTGTCCGCGCTCGCCATTTGGCGTTTTGCTGCCCTACTTTTGAAATCTGGTACTTTTTCTGGCGTACTGCCAAAAAGGCTTTCAAAGCCGAACCCAATGCATCGAATCAGATCTCCACCAATATAAATTGGCTCAAATATCTCGTCGAGCACGTTTTCCAAATCACTTGTCTTTGCGTTTAACGGGTTCGACTTTGACCGGAATGTTTCGATTCGCTTTTGATCTTGCGTTGTAATCGCAATGTCAAAAGCTCCTTTCACATCAAATACCTTGCCTTTGCCGGCACCAAGGCGGTTGAGAGCCGCGTCGAAGAATTCCTTAGCTATTCCATTATCCCAGCCTTTTTTCTTCGACAATTCGGATTCTGCTTTTTTGAGTACTTCGGGGCTATTGTTTTGAATGTCAATCAGCCATCTGCCATCGAATAAGCCTTGGCATTTTACCATCAAACCACTTCCCGCTAAATCATTAACTACGCCTTCAAAATGTGGCAGTGGCTCAGCAGGAACGAAAGCTTCAAACCCACTTGGGTCGGTCCCATTGGTGACGTCGTTATTGACATACCGGTAAAGATTGGAATCTCCCGCATCGAATCCCAAGGGGTCCTGGGTCATCCAGCGTCCGGTCTTTGGATCATAATAGCGCTGGCGGTTGTACTGCA
>DASRAT010000290.1:0-4078 GCA_035638015.1 Gemmataceae bacterium
CGACCCATCTCGTTGATCGCGGCATTCGGGTCAATGTCGTCGCGCCGGGGCCTGTATGGACACCGCTCAATCCCGCGGACAAGCCAGCCAAAGCGGTGGCAAAATTCGGCACGGACACTCCGATGCGACGTCCGGCGCAGCCTGAGGAGATCGCCCCCGCTTTCGTTTTTCTCGCCGCGCCGTCGTGTTCGAGCTACATCACCGGCGAAATCTTGCCAATCATCGGCGGCTACTCGGGCGGTTAATGCCACGCTGCTGATCATGAAAAAAGGCCCGATACTGGATCGGGCCTTTTCGTGCTGATGTCTCCCAATGAAGGACTATTTTTCCTTTTCGGCGCCTGCCGCAGGTGACGCCGGGCTCGCATTTTTCTCTTGCGACTCCCTCGCGTTGGATGACGGGGTGGGCTCATTAACGCCGGAACCCGTTGTTCCAGGCCTGACGTTCGTTCCTCGAGAAGGAATGCCCTTCGTGTTCCCGGTCTCGCCCGCCGTCGATGGGTCGGTGGGCGAGGGCGCCGTCGCGCTTGTTCCGCCGCCAGACTGATTTGCCGGTGATGGTGCGCTTTGCGCGAACGCGAAACCGGCCGAGGTGGCAATGATGGTTGTTGCAAGGATTACTTTGCGCAGATTCATGTTTATGATCCCTTTTCGCATTGGCACTCACCATCAACGCGCATAAATGCACGTCGTTGCGGCTATCCCTTCACATCTCCGTCAGATAACTCGGCGCGGCGTGGCCCAAGTGGCCATCAGCGAAATGGCCAACCCTAAAAAATCCAGGCGTGCCTTATGAAGCTCTCTTCTTTGGTGCTTTCTTGCCCTTCTTGCGTGCCTTCGAAAGAGCTATTGCAATTGCCTGTTTCCGGCTTTTAACAGGTCCGCCTTTGCCGCTTTTCGCCGTGCCACGCTTGTAGCGGTGCATCTCATTTTTCACTTCTCTACTTGCGCCCCGAGAATATTTTCGAGCCATGAGTTTTCTCCTTCATCGCGGGTGAGTCTGGCGCGCCCAGATGGACGCGCCAGTAATTTTTAGTGGCTTCATTCCCAGTAGGGGTTGGTTTGGTAGTACGTGTAAATGCGGCGGTCGTTCTCTCGCGACCAATTCCACCCCTGGCTTTCTGAGTATTTGGGTGCTTGTTCGAGCTGATCCTTGGTGAAGCTGACTCGATAACCACCCAAATCGGTATCGTAAGTCAGCGTAGACCACGGCACCGGATAGTAATCTTCACCCATGCCGAGAAAACCGCCGAAGCTCAGCACCGCGTAAGCGACCTTTCCGCTCAGTTTATCGATCATCACGCGTTCGAGAGAACCGATCTTTCCTCGGTCCGGACCATAAACCGCAGTCCCTTCGACTTTGTCGCTGCCGATCAAGGACGTTGTCTCTTTTTGATCGATTGAAGTTGTAGCTGCCATGAGAGGCCTCCTGTTTTTGCGGGGCGCTAAGCCCTTCGTTCTCTGGAGGCAACACATCTCATTCAATTTGGTTCTGAACGGGGTCGCGTGTGTCAAATTTAAAGCTGCCTACTGACGTTCGACTGTGTGGCTGTGTCAAATGACACTCAGGAACGAAAGACATCTACCACTTGTTGATCACAAACAGAGTCAAACAAAAGGAAAAGCCGATGAACAACCCAAACCAAAACGATCAGAACCAGCAGCAACAAGGCGGCCAGCAAGACCAAGGTGGTCAGCAAGGCGGCCAGAAGCCGGGCCAAGGCGGCCAGCAGCAGGGCGGGCAGAACAAGCCCGGACAGCAAGGTGGTCAGCAGCGCTGATCCAAAGTCAAAGGCCCGGCAAACACCGGGCCTTTTCTCTGCTGAAAAGCGTTGTGTTAAGTCAGGCGGCTTCGGCTTCCTGATTGACCACACTTTCGGCGATTTCCGTTAATGTCGCATCGGTTTTCTTTTCTTCGATGAGGGTCTGGTCCAGCAGCGCAACCGCATCGCTCAACCCGAGCTCGCCGGCCCAGGTCTTGAGGGTGCCGTAGCGGGAGATTTCATAGTGCTCGACCGCCTGCGCCGCCGCGAGTAGGCCGGCATCCAGGGCTGGCGAACCTTTGTACTCTTTCATGATCTCGGCACCTTCGTCGGTGATGCCGACGATGGCGTCGCAGGTCTTGCCTTGAGGCTTCTTGTCGATGGCCGCGAAGACCTTTTCGAGGCGATCCACGTGCCCTTCAGTCTCGGTTCTGTGTTTGGAGAAGGCCTTTTTTAGATCCGGAGCTTGGGCAGCCTTTTCCATCTTGGGTAGTGTTGCGAGAATCTTCTTCTCGGCGAAATAGATGTCTTTCAGCGTGTCGTGAAACAGCTCGTCGAGTGTCTTAGCTTCTTTCTTTGCCATAGGAAGTTCTCCTCTTTGCTCGTCGGAGAACGCCCCGCGAGACAAATGTTTCCGATGTAGGCAAAGCGCGCCCGGGTCGCAGCTCGCTATAGCGAGCATTTTTTTATTGCTTTGAGGGCTTTCGATGGGCCGTGCCAGCCAAGGAATTCTAGCTTCTTGTCCTCAAGTGCATCAGTCGCCTCGAAAAACTGCTCGAGTTCGCGCACAGCGCGTTTTGGCAGTCGTCGAATGTCGTTGAGATCTGCCTCAAATGGCGACCGATCCGGCACAACGAAGACGCGGTCATTCCGCTCTTTCTTTCCTTTTTTTATTTGCAAGATTTCCAGAATACCGATCGGCTTACAGCACAGCACGAGCCCAGGATAGGTCGCAGGCTCGTGGACGATGAGGACGTCGATCGGATCGCCATCATCCGCCTTTGTCGAGGGAATGAACCCCCAATCATAGGGGTAAGAAAGACCGGTAAGCAGGGGCTTGGACAGTGTGAAAACGTGGAGTTTGGGATCAAACTCAAGCTTGGCGTGGCTTCCTCGCGGCGTCTCAACGACAGCGTAAACGTGTGACTTGTCGGCCCAAGTCGGCAGCTTCGCGTAATTGGTCATCGGACTAGATGTTAATGGTGCCAGAAGAGCGCCAACAGGATGATGATCGGCAACGGAACGCCTAGCAGCCAGAGCAACGCGCCTCGTCCAAAACCCATGAAAGCCTCCTGTCTGATCTCGAATAGAAACCAGTACCGGCGTCGCGAGTTCCATCGTCTCGCGTGGTTAGGGCGTGGCGACAACCAAGCGGCGATTCCTTTAACTCTCAGGTCGCCTCTCCTCCCTTCTCTTACGGCGGAACGAAAGCGTTCTTTGGCGCATTCGTAAGCGCCACCCTAGCGCCGGGAGATTGCCATGGATCAATACAGCTTTAACTCGACCGTCTCGTGGGGAGCCATTCTAGCCGGAGGATTCACCGCTGCGGCGGTCTCCCTGATTGTCGTTGCTTTCGGGGTGGGGGTAGGCCTTTCGGTGGTTTCTCCCTGGACCGGCGAAGGCATTTCGGCAACCACAGCCAGTTGGAGCGCTGGCTTGTTTCTTGTTGCAGTCGCCATGATCGCCTCCACTTTCGGCGGCTATATCACTGGAAGGCTCCGCCATAGTTGGGAAGACGTGCACGTTCATGAGCGGTTTTTCCGCGACACCGCGCACGGCTTCGTGGCCTGGGCTTTCGCAACTGTCTTGACGGCAACCCTGCTTGCAGGCGCTGGTACGCACCTGCTAGCGGCTGCGTCGGCGGGCGCGATCCCGGCAGCCGGAGCGGGCGCGATGCAGGCGGCCAATAGCGGCGGTGCCATCTATGTCGACCGGTTGCTGCGGGCCGGCCCGCAGACCGACGGCCGGACCAGTCCTCCGACGGATCAATTTGCCGCGCGGGCGGAACTTCTTAGAATTATTGCACCCGCCACGCTCAAAGGGGGTGAGGTGGCTGCGGAAGACCGTGCCTACGCCGCACGCGTGATTGCAGCGCGGACTGGAATTCCTCAGACCGAGGCTGAGCAGCGCGTCAGTCAAACAATTACGCAAGCAAAAGACGCCGCCGACAAAGCCCGCCGCGCCGCCGCCAAGTTCTCGATCTGGATTGCTATTTCCCTGCTCGCCGGCGCTTTCGCCGCAAGTCTTGCCGCCGCCGAAGGCGGAAAGCTGCGAAACGCGCGTTGGTATGAAGAGGGTGCATCAACCAGAACCGCT
>DASRAT010000291.1:0-2250 GCA_035638015.1 Gemmataceae bacterium
CAAGCTGAGCGTTCAAACCGAGCAGGGCCACGGGCAAAGCTCGACGAAGCTCCTCCGCCAGAGTTTCGGGTAGTTGAGGCTCGTTTAGTTCACGAATGCGTTCACGCAGGCGATTCCAGAAGTCAGGCAGATCAAGCACCACGCGCCAGTTCTTCCAGGCCTCCGCCCAGGTCTGGTCACGGATTTTGCACATGACGGTATCCAGCACACGACCGGTGGCCAATGATCGTTGCTCGAAATCCAGCGCCATCAAATGCGCGAGCACGGCCAGATTGTGTGCCGGGGCGCTGCTGTTGCCAGCGTCTTGCCAGGTCTTTCGGGCTGCGGCCACATCGCCGCGGTCCAGGGCGGCCAGTGCATCGTCGGGTGTTTCTGGTGAGGGGCTTTCACGCCAAAACCAGAAAAACTCGTCAATAAAACGAACTTCCGGATCGCGCAAACGCTGCACTGCCGCACGGACCATTTCCAAATCGGGCGGCGGCGTCAATGCCAGCGGGCCACGAATCGGCTCAGCCGTGCCGCCGAGTTTGGCCTGCATCGTCAGTTTTTCTAGCCGGCGCGCAATCTCCCGCGACGTGGCGTCGGCAGGCAACTGTGCCAGACGAAACGCATTGACACGATACAGGTCGGGCTTGAGCCCCTTGAGCAACGACTCGGCCTGGTTCATCCAGCGTTTCCCAAATGGGGAGAGCAGCGACTGCATCGTGGCACAGGCGGCTCGCCTGTTTGAGATCTCGAACAGGCGAGCCGCCTGTGCCACGAAGAATATCCCAGCTCTAAAGCACCGGCGAAAATAGCCGGCACGCATTTTCCATCAGCCGGCCTGGAAACGGCCGCTTTGAATACACATGCCTGTCCAACCGAATGGCGTCCGCCAGATCGCGTTCAAACGCTGCTTCCAGTTCCGCCACCGCGGCGCGCGAGTAAAGCAGGCAGTTCACCTCGAAATTCAGATGCAAGCTGCGGTTGTCCAGGTTGGCGCTGCCGACCGACGCCCAGATGCCGTCCACCATCACCACCTTGGAATGCATCATCCCCTTGGTGTATTGGTAAATCTTAACGCCCGCGGGCAGCACTTGCCCCCAGTAAAAACGCGCGGCGTATTGAGCCAGCCATTTGTCCGGATGATGCTGGCCCAAAAAACGCACATCGATGCCAAGCTGGCCCGCAAGCCGCAGTGCGTCCCTCAAACCATTGTCCGGCACAAAATAGGGCGACGCGATCCAAACACGTTTGCGAGCTTTGAGAATGGCGGCGAAATAAACCTCGCGAATGGGCTTCACATCGCGGTCCGGTCCCGACTCGATAATTTGTGCCGGATACGGCCCGTCTACAGCCTTGGGCTGATAATAGAGCGTGTTGGCCACGGCGTCGTCGGGCTGGCAAAGCTGCTCGGTGCAGGCGAAATCCCAATCTTCGGCGAAGACCCGCTGTAGATCCCCCACAGCTGGCCCTTCGAGGCGCAGATGCGTGTCACGCCAGAAGCCAAACCGTTCGACTTTTCCTAAATACTCGTCGCCGACATTGAGCCCGCCCACAAAACCGACCTGGCCATCCACCACCAGGATCTTGCGATGATTGCGGAGATTGACCTGAATGCGGCGGTGCAGTGGATCAACCGGTAAAAACGGATGGGCCATGCCGCCGGCCGCTCTGAACTCCTGCAAACGCTGACGCGACAAGTGCCGAGATCCCATCGCGTCGTACAACAGCCGCACCTTGACGCCTTCCCTGGCCTTGCGCGTCAGCATTTCAAGAACGGTGCGGCCAATCTCGTCGTATTGAAAGATAAACGTCAACCAGTGGATGTGATGTTTGGCCGTTTGGATCGCCCCCAGCATCGCTTCGAATGCAGGCTGGCCCTCGTGATACATCTCAACATGGTTGCCCAGTGTCAGCGGATAAGCCCCCGCGCGCGCGGCAACTAAATGCATTTCCCGATGGAGGTCGGCGACCTCCTGAATCGCCTGATCTTCGTGCTCCAGCGGCGGCACATCTGCATCACTCGGGGTGCGCGGCGCCTGCGCGCGGTAACGCTGTTTGTGCCGCCGTTTGCGACGCAGCGGCCGGGTGACGTGCTGATAGCCAAGCAAGTAAAAAAGGGCGGCGCCGACAAATGGCAAAAAGAATATCAACAAACACCACGCCATGGCGGAGGTCGAATCGGTCTTGGTCATCAGCGCCCAACCGATGAACAACACGACAATGGCGATCTCGGTGAGGCCGAGCAAAAACGGCAACCAGGCCAGG
>DASRAT010000292.1:0-10387 GCA_035638015.1 Gemmataceae bacterium
CGCGCGTGGGCGGCATTCCGGAAATGGTCATTCATGATCAAACCGGACTCCTAGTGGAAGCAAAAAACCCCAAACAATTGAGCCATGCCGTGAGCCGTTTGCTGGAGGACGCGGTGCTCCGCCGGCAACTCGGCGAAGCAGGCCGTGCCCGTTGCGAGAGCCATTTCAGTTTGCAAGCCCACACCCACGCGGTTTTGAGCGAATACCAACACGTCCTTCGGCCAACCTCGGTCGTGGCGATTTCATGACAACCTTGTTGCTCACCGAAGTTTTCCCCCCGCAAACCGGTGGCAGCGGCCGCTGGTTTTGGGAGATTTACAGTCGTCTGCCGCGCGACCAATACGTCATCGCCGCCGGCGAGCATCCGCAACAAGCCGAGTTCGACAGTCACCATAACCTGCGGGTTGTCCGTTTGCCATTACGATTGCGATCCTGGGGTTTACTGGGATGGCAAGCTTTTCGCGACCAATGGCGCGTGTTCCGCAAAGTTCGCGGCATCGTCAAAAACCAACGCATCGGCATGCTGCATTGCGGCAAATGTCTCCCCGAAGGACTGACAGCGCTGCTGCTGCAAAAATGGTGCGGCCTTCCTTATTTGTGCTTTGTCCACGGCGAGGAGTTGAACCTCGCCCTTGGCAGCCGCGAGCTGACCTTTTGGATGCGGCGAGTCATGCGGGGCGCGAGCGTTCTGATCGCCAATTCCAACAATACTTCAGACATCTTGCGAAACGACTGGCAAGTAGCCGAAGACCGAATCCGCATTCTTCATCCAGGAGTCGATACCAAGCGGTTCGTCCCGGCCTCTAGGAATCCGGCAACCCGCGTTCGCTGGGGTTGGGGCGGGCGGCCTGTGGTGCTGACGGTGGGCCGGCTCCAAAAACGCAAGGGCCACGATCAAATGATCTTGGCACTGCGTCGCATCAAAGAAGCCATACCCGATGTTTTGTACGCAATCGTAGGCGACGGTGAGGAGCGCGAGTTTCTAAGTGACTTGACTGCACGCGAACATCTGGAGCCGCACGTTCAATTCCTTGGTGAATTAGGCGACGAGGGCTTGGTGGAGTGCTACCAGCAATGCGAATTGTTCGCTCTTCCCAATCGCCAGGTCGGCAAAGACATCGAAGGCTTCGGCATGGTGCTTCTGGAGGCGCAAGCTTGCGGTCGTCCTGTCCTGGCTGGAGCTTCGGGCGGCACTGCCGAAACCATGAAGATTCCCGAAACGGGCCGGCTGGTTTGTTGTGATACGCCTGACCAACTTGCCGAAGCTGTAATCGAGTTGCTTTCGGACCGATCTCGTTTGGACCAAATGGGCGCCGCCGGACGGCGCTGGGTCGTCGACGGGTTTGATTGGACATCGCTGGCGGCCAAGGCGGACCAAGTTTTTCGGCGTGAGCGAACCCCTTTGACATCGGACTGTCTGGCCTCGGCCACACCTTTGTGTGAAACTCTTCCGTGAAGTTGAGCGCACCCAGATCGCGAGCGCCAGCCATGCCAACATCATGAGCATAATCGCCACCCAATCAAACCTTGAGTCTTCTCCCCAGCCAGCATTGCAAGCTGCGCCAATTCCTTGGAAGGAACGCTGGTCCTTGCGTCTCAAATTCATCAAATTGGCCGTTTTCGAGTATCTTTTATTTGACTCGACTCTGTTCAAATTCGTCGCTGGCTGGACTGGTTTGTTGGTGGGTTTTCTACTCTACTTGTCCGGTAAGCGAGCGAAGGGGTTTGCCATACTCGCAAAGGTCCATAGCTCCGCCTACAGTGAATGGGCCAGTAGACGCATCGAGGCGCTGTTGCGCCGGGCTTGCCAAAACCACCGTCAAGGACTCGATCATCCGCTCTTGCATGTATTTGCCGCTGTCGTGACAAATAACGCACCCCTTCCCGTCACGGCTAGATTCTTCACGTCACCAGAAAAAATCCTTAAATGGGATGCCTTTGTCTTGAAATCGCCCGGTCCCAACGAAAAGGGAGTGATTCTGCTCCGTTATTTGTTTGTTTATCCCTTGTTTGCCAAGTTTTTCGATCTCGATGCCATTACCCAAAAGTATTACATCGCCCTGGAGCCAACCTGGTCAGGCTATTGTGACTTACAGATCTTGCCTTACACCCAATTGGCCCATCCCGTTTTTGTGGGTTCCATCGAGCCCCGCGAAACGCAGTTCATTGAAAACTTGCAATCCAACTTGGTTCCCGTTCATTTTTCCAATAATACCTGGTTGGACCACCGCCAATTCATGCCGCTCCCTGGTGTTGAAAAGGACATCGACATCATCATGGTGGCAAGCTGGGCAAAATACAAACGGCACTGGGCGTTTTTTGCGGCACTAAAAAAGCTTCGCGATCGTGGCAAGAAGCCAAAAGTGGTTTTGATTGGCGGGCCGCTCGAGTTGACTTTGGACGACATCCGCCGCCAGGCCGAGTGGTATGGCGTCAGCGACCTCGTGGAATTGCATGAGTACCTGTCACCCGCCGAAGTGAATCGATTCTTTAACCGCGCGAAAGTCCATGTACTTTGGTCTCGGCGTGAAGGCTGGAACCGGGCGATCATCGAAGGGATGTTAGCCGGTGTGCCGTGCATTGTGCGGCAAGGCCATAATTACGGCCATCATTATGCTCACATCAATTCCCAAACCGGCCGGTTTTCCACGGAGAAAAGCCTGCCCAACGAACTGGCCGACATGATTGAACATTACGATCGTTACTCTCCCCGCGAGTGGGTAATGGCTAACATGACAGCACAAAGATCGGCTTTGTTGCTCAGCGAAGCAGTTAAAGCGAAAGCGCTGGAAGCTGGCGAAGTGTGGACGCGGGATGTGGTGGCAAAAACAGACCGGATGGCCGGGCAGAGCTATTGGGATGATGCCGACGATAAGCGTTTTGAAGGAGACTACGATTACCTACGGTCCATGCTGTTGCGCCGCTTGTAAATGCAAATGTAATTTGCGGCAGAGAATATAGCTTCTCAATAATCATAGAACCTTTGTCCATATGTTAACGATGCTCCGCGCGCGTTGGTACGACTTGATAAAGGCGCCTTTCCGAGGACCAAAGCTCCTGTCGATTGCCGGCGCCGGCTGCGCATTCGCGGCGACAATCATAGCCGTTTTTTGCCCAAGCCTTGTTTCGATCGCGCTAACCTTCATTGCCGCCTTTTCAATCGGTGCGATACTCCTTGGTTTAATAATCCTTACGCGCCTGTATGGGAAGGTCAATGATCTGCATTCGGCAGTATCGCTTTATGCTAATATCGGATTAGAACACAAAATCCAAAGCGGGTTGTTTTTGGATGGCTGGTCAGCAACGCCCTGCTTCATGCTCTTTCTTTACAAATGTTTAGCAATTTGCAAGCCACAACGAATTCTTGAATTGGGCTCCGGTCAAACCACCAAGCTACTTGCCCGTTATTACCAAGAAAATCCGACCGCCTACATATGTACGATTGAGCATAATGCAGATTGGCTCGCCGCACTCAGACCGCAATTGGCGAAATCGGGAAATTTCCATGATTGTCGTCACGCGCCGCTCGTTGACAGGAGTTTCTCTTGCAAAATGACTAATGAAAAAATACATACATTAAGCTACGATATACCGCCAGACGTTGTTCAACAGCCTTTCAATTTGATCTTGATTGACGGGCCCGACAACGGCCCGGGATCACCTTATACGCGAGAGGGATTCCTGCAACACGTGCCCGGTGTTTTGGCGCAATCGTTTACAATCGTATTTGACGACACGGAACGCGAGGACGAGCGTCGGATGGTGGCTGCATTTCAACGCATTCTTCACGCCCACAACATCAAATCGATTCGATTCGAGCTACAGGGTGTTAAAACGCAAACGGTCTTTTGCTCGATCGATTTATGGTTTCTTTGCTCGGTGTAAGCAGGTAGCTCCCATCGTTTTTGCGCGTGAAACCTATGAAAAAGCTCGCACGCTTAGCTTCCAATATCTTGCCCACTTCTGCAAAAAGCATCATCAAGAGAGTTGCCAATATTGCAATTTCTGCAATTCCTGGAGAAAAAAGTATTGAATTACTGGGGCTCAAACATGCAACTGACAAACTCAGTCACGGCTACCTTCCCTACTATGATGCCCATTTCAGCTCTATTCGACACGAGAAGCTCAAAGTTTTGGAAATCGGCATCGGCGGATATGGCGATTTATGCGGCGGTGGTGCGTCGCTGCGGTTATGGCAAGATTACTTCGCAAACAGCCATATTTATGGCCTAGACATTGAGGATAAGTCATTTCACAGGGATAAGCGCATTACAACTTTTCAAGGAAGCCAAAACGACATATCGGTTCTTGAAAACGTCGCATCAACAATTGGCAGTATCGACATTATTATCGATGACGGTAGCCACATTAACGAGCACATGATTTTGTCATTCAGCGCATTGTTTCCGCATTTGAGCCAAGGAGGAATATATGCAATTGAAGACATCAGTACATCATATCTTCCGACGTATGGCGGTTGCGTTGCCGCGGGGGCTTGCGATTCAACTGCCATTGGTATGGTAAAAAGCTTGATTGATGGTTTGAATTATCAATACATTCCGGGTCGCGCGCACAAGCCATTTGACGCGCATGTAGTTTCTATCCATTGCTATCCAAAGCTGGTATTCATCAAAAAGGGCGTAAATAAGCACATCCTCTCAAATGATGAGATAGCATTGGTTAATGGGCGGCATTAGCATAAATGGTTTTCGAGGATCGGGTGTTCCGCCAGACGCTGTAGCGATTGGCAATAGGCGAACGAAACGACGCCAGAGGCACGCATGCTCGTCTTTGTTACTGCCATTAAGCACCCCAACAACTCCGCCAACTTCCGGCGTGTCGAGCAACTGCTTGAAATCTCCTTGCGATCGATATGCTCGCAAACCGATCCAGAGTTTCGCGTTGTGGTCGTGTGCAATGTAAAGCCACAAGTGGCATTTGACGATGACCGGATCGTGTATCATTCTGTCGATTATCCGGCCCCAGCGAGCAAAGGGCAAACGGCGGTTGCTTACAACGCTTACGTGAGGGACAAAGGAACTAAACTACTTGCAGGCGCGCTGCTTGGGCAACAATTCAAGCCCGATTACTTTGGAATGGTGGATTCGGACGATTTGGTAAGTCGCCGCCTTGTTGCATTTGCCAATGCAAACATTGGCAAGGCAGGTTGGTACACTGACGCTGGCTACGTAGTCAATTACAAAACATGGCGAACGCAGCGAAAGTACGGCTTGGTTCGGTACTGTGGCACGGCTTTGGTCCCCAATGCAGCCGATCTGTTCAGGCTTTGCAAAATCGATAAAAGTCTCGATCACAATGCCAAGCAGCAGGATCTATTGGATGCAGTTTCTCCGACTTTGGTTGATCATTTGTTTGGCGATCACCCCTATATGGCGGGTTTTTTTGCCAAGCACGGGTTGTATATGAAGCCCGTGCCATTTCGGGCCAGCGCATGGGTGTTGGAAAACGGTGAAAATCAAACTCCACTCCGGGAAAAAGCAAGCGGCCTCCCCGTTTCGGAGTGGTTTTGTCAAGAGTTTGGCGTTTGCAATCCGCCGCATGCTCATAATTCCTCCTCCCTGTTGGATCGATTGCATGAATTGTTTTCCACTGGGATATCAAAACTCGGATCGCTTCGTTATCGAGTTAAGGGCTTTCCAGACTTGCCGCAATCGTGACGTGCCGTGACGGTCGGTGCTCAAAAGTTCCAATGGTCCATACGTTATTATGCAATCGATTTGCAAAACCCTGGCAGCCTGCATCGCGACGCTCCTCGCGTATCCGCCATTCCTCGCTTATGCTTCGGCCACCGTCTTCCTGGGTCGCCAAAAGGCCTTCCCCGGTTTCTCCCAGCTTTTCAGCCTCCTGCCGGGCCTCATCGGCGTCTACCTCCGCCGCGCCTTCTACCGCCTGGTCTTTCCCCAATGCGGCCAAGGCTCATGGATCGGCTTCGGCACGATCTTCTCGCATGCCACAGCCACCATCGGCCGCAATGCCTACATCGGCAATTACTGCTGCCTCGGCGATGTGACTCTGGAAGATGACGTGCTACTTGGCTCACAGGTGTCCATCATGAACGGCAGCGGCCAGCACGGTATTGAGCGCCTGGACATTCCCATTCGCGAACAACCGGGCGTGTGGCCTCGGGTCACCATTGGTTGCGATTCATGGATCGGCGATCGGGCCGTGGTGATGGCGGATGTGGGCAAACACTGTGTTATCGGAGCGGGCTCGGTAGTGACCAAACCGGTGCCCGATTATGCGATCGCCATTGGTGTGCCGGCGCGCGTGGTGCGTTTTCGGAATCAAGCCGAGCAGCCAACACCACCGGACTTGGAAAGGTTCAAGCCGCTGGCGCCATTACGATCTGTTTAACAAAAGCCGCTGCTAGTTGACAGCTGGCGAACAACTGCAACCGCTTACTCCATCATGCCTGAACTTCTTGAAAGCAGTGCACCCCGAGCATTGACGCATGCCAAGGAGTTTTCGTTTGCGCAGCAAGAAAGCCATCGCCCTGCAAAACTCAAAAGGTATAAGTCACTGGACCTTTGGCGCGGCGTTGCTTGTTTATTGGTAGTGGTTTATCATTCCACGGTGGTTCATTTTTCTTCACAGTCTGCTAGCTCCGAAGTGGCCACACTTTCAACTGTGACATGGTTGCTGGCTGCAACCAAGTTCATGAATCTCGGCGTTCCCATGTTTTTTGTGATAAGCGGTTTTTGCATTGCCGCTTCGGCGGATGGTTTGCGAGATGCGCCATTGCCTGTGCGCACGTTTTTCGCCCGTCGGTTCTGGCGGATCTACCCTCCACTTTGGATCGCGATTGGTGTTTTTGTTGCTTTCTATTTCGCTGTCGAGTATTGCGCGGGCTCCGATCTACTTTCAAGCTCACCATGGGCACAATTACGCCCCTGGTGGTATTCCGGCTGGCAATGGCTTGGAAATCTGACACTAACTGAAAGCTGGCGGCACCATGTGGTGGGAGGCCCGCGCGGCCATTTCCCAGGTCAAGCATGGACGCTCTGTTACGAGGAGCAGTTCTATCTTGTCACGGGGTTGCTGCTATTGTTTGCCCGTAAGTGGTTTTTTCTCGCAACCATGGTGGTCACCTTTTTGGTTGTTGCTAGCGCGGTGGCATGCGGATTCCTTGAATTGTCGATTGACGGGTTCTTTTTCGACGGCAGTTGGGCAATGTTTGCTGCAGGAGTCCTGGTTTTTTACGGCGTTAATTATGCAGCGCCGTCAACCAAGTTCCTAATTTACGTTGGGCTATTCGGTTCAGCTTGCGTATCAATCCTTGCTTTGCCAGCCGAACAATCTCTTGCTTATGGTTTTGCATTTGGCTTTGCTATTTTCTTGATGGTATTGCATCGCTGGGATGACCGATTGGTTGCTGCCCGCATCCTTAAGCCACTCTTTAATGCGGCACCATTTGTTACAGCCTTTACTTGGTTCACCAGATACTTGTCAAAGCGATCAGCAATGGGCTCTATCGGCTGGGGGTTGAAGGTCCGGCAGCGACCTTGTTTGTTACGGTTCCGGTTTGCTTGGCAGTATCTGTAGGTTTGGGTTGGTTGTTTTACGTAGTCGTCGAGCGCCGTTTTCTCAACACCTGGCAGCGGGCAGTAGTTCGGCCATTTAAATCAGCAATGCCAGTGGAATCCTGATTGCGTAAGCCAGCCTTTTTCATCAACCATTTGTGCCACCTATGTGCGGTATCGCCGGCATCCTATTCTCCGACCCCACCCGTCCCCCCAACCGGGGCGACCTCCAGGCAATGGGCAACGCCATTGCCCATCGCGGCCCGGATGCCGAGGGGTTTTTGCTCGAACCAGGCATCGGCCTGGCGCATCGCCGCTTGTCCATCATTGACCTGGCCGGCGGCGGCCAACCGATTGGCAATGAGGATGGCTCGATTCAGGTCGTGTTCAACGGCGAGATTTACAACTATCAAGACCTGCGAACCTGGCTCGAAGGCAGAGGACATCGCTTCCAGACTCGCTCCGACACCGAGGTGCTGGTCCATCTCTATGAAGAGGAAGGCGAGGATCTCGTCCAGCGCCTTCGCGGTATGTTCGCTTTCGCTCTATGGGATCGCAAGCGCCGGCGGCTTGTGCTGGCGCGCGATCGCGTAGGCATCAAGCCGCTTTATGTGTACCGCGACGCCGGGAAATTGCTGTTCGGCTCAGAACTGAAAGCGATTCTTGCTTATCCAGGTGTCCAGCGAAACCTTGATCCAGGCGCTTTGGAGGATTACTTCACGCTCGGCATGGTCCCTGGCTCGGCCTCGATATTTCGCGGCGTGCAAAAGCTGCCTGCCGCTCATGTGCTTGTTGCCAGAGCCGACGATCTCAACCAAAACCCTAAGCGCTATTGGCAGCTGCGATTGGAAGCCGATCATCGTCCCACAGCCGGGGAATGGCAAGAAGCCCTAAAGGCCAAAATCGATGAAACGGTTCGTTTGCACATGATCGCTGATGTGCCGGTCGGCGCTTTTCTGAGCGGCGGCTTGGATTCCAGCATCTTGGTGCAGTCCGCACAAAGCCCGCTTCAAACATTTTCCATCGGCTTCTCGGAGGAGGCGTTCAACGAACTGCCTTACGCTCGTCAAGTCGCGGAATTGTGCGGCACGAGTCACACGGAAGAAATCGTCACGCCGGACGCGGTCACACTGCTCGAGGAGCTGACCCAATACTTCGATGAACCTTTTGCCGACTCGTCCGCCATCCCAACATTTATGGTTTCGTGGCTTGCGCGTAAAAGCGTCAAGGTGGTCCTCTCCGGCGACGGCGGCGACGAAGCCTTCGGCGGCTATGCCCGCTACAGTCATGACCTTAAAGAGGCGGCGATCAGACGTTGTCTGCCAGCATGGTTTCGCCGCCTGGCGATCGGCCCGCTGGCGCGCGTTTGGCCCAAAGCGGATTGGCTGCCCCGCCCATTGCGAGCGCGAACGCTCTTGACCAACTTGGCTCTGGATGCCGGGCCGGCTTATGCCAATACGCTGTCGCAATGCCGCCCGCCGTTACGCAGGCAACTGTTGGCGCCCGACTTGGCGGCAAGTCTTAATGGGCACGACCCACATCGTCTGCTGTGTGCGGCCCACGCGGCAGCTCCAAGCGGTGACGCTCTGGCCGGCATGCTGGCCGCCGATGTGGATGTCATTTTGCCCGATGATTTCCTGGTCAAAGTGGACCGTGCCAGCATGGCCCACGGCCTGGAAGTGAGGCCGCCGCTTTTGGACCATGAACTGCTGGAATTGGCGGCTCGGATACCGTCGTCGTTGAAAGTCCGCAATGGCGAGACCAAGTGGATTCTCAAAGAGGCGGTGAAAGACCGTCTGCCGCATGACATCGTGCGGCGGCCCAAACATGGGTTTGACATGCCCATCGACGCCTGGCTGCGCGGCCCGTTGCGAGACATCTTCGAGACGGCCGTGCTTGATCCTGGCGCGCGAGTGGCGGGCCTGGTCAATCAGCCGTTGGCGAAACAACTATTCCAGGCTCATCGCAAGGGGTTGGGGCGTCACGGCGCCGTGCTGTGGAGCGTGCTGGTGTTGGCCCGCTGGGCGGAACGCTACCTGGTCAATGATCGAGAGCTTGCGATCAATGCCACCGAGCCAATTTCGCGGACACCTCAACAGCTTCCTATTTGACACTAACCAACGAGCAGTTACACCAAATGCTCCGCTTGTTTACTCCTAAGCTCTATTGCAATAGCGTGCTCGACCTGGATGCCCCATTGCTGCATTCATTGGGCCTGAAGGGGTTGCTGCTGGATGTCGATGGCACGCTCAAGGATTTTCGGGCGGAGTCGATTCCCGCCGAGGTGTGCGCGTGGTTGACACGGCTGCGGAGCGATGGCTTCAAACTTTGCCTTCTTTCCAATGGCCGCGGGCATCGCATCGGTCGAGTCGCTGCCGCCCTTGATCTGCCCTTCATTGCCAAGGCCTTCAAACCCTTGCCTATGGGATGTAGGAGAGCGTTGAAACAAATGGGCTTGGAGCGGAGCCGAGTCGCCATGGTGGGCGATCAAGTCTTCGCCGACGTCATGGCAGGCCGCTTGGCAGGATTGTTCACCATATTGGTCCCACCGACCAGCCGTGATGAACCCTGGTTCACGCGCTTGAAACGGCCGCTTGAGTCCCTCACTTTGCGTTATCTTAAGCTCCAGCCTAAAGTTCCGGTTCTGTGAGTCATTTGGAGTGCAAATACAATGCAACTTAGTCCAGATACACCGCTGAAATTAGCGCCGAACAACGAGCACCGCATGCTCCCGCCAACAGAATCATTCCCTAAAGTGCAGCACGGCCGCTCCTCCGTATTTAGCGCCATTAAGGTTTACATGGCGATCGCCCGCCCTGACCACTGGTTCAAAAACGTCTTCATGG
>DASRAT010000293.1:0-2118 GCA_035638015.1 Gemmataceae bacterium
AACCGGTCTCAGCCTTCAACGTGCCGCTCACGGCCAGCCAACCGGCTCTTCGTGTTATCGAAGGAGGACCGCTGAGCACCTGAGCGCCTGGGAAGCAGACCTCATCGGAAGGCGCCTGATCGGCCAAGATGCGCCGGAAGCGGACGTTGTAGAAGCGGCGCCCGATTCGGGCGGCTATGACGCGATCGCGTATCCGCAAACCCGACCATTTTGGATGATCGCCAACACGTACACCGGTCCTCCGCCTTCATCTTCGACGTCTACGGTTTTGTATTGTGTAGCGACATTCTCGCGGCAACCTCGGCCGACTGCCCAATAAAATTTGTTGGCCTTGTCAAAAAAACAGGCGTCCTGCCGGGCCTGGTCGTCCCAAGTAGAAAGTAATATCCTAGATGAGCGCTCTTCGAGAACGCCCATCCGCGACTTGCTGAGACAAGCACGGGTGTGGGCGGGCAGCTTTGATCGGAGGATGGGCTTCAGGGGTTTCCCATTTAAAAACAGGTTGCCCCCCGTGGCTTTCCCGCCCTTGACCGTTGCCCTCGCCTCGAGTGCTCCGTGCGCGGTAGGGACAGACGCCACAACATGTTCACCATCAGGAAGCTTGGCCGCATCGATGGCCTGCGGCAGATTCATCGTGTAGGTTTCGTCGAGGCATTTCCCTGAGACCACAGAACTCGTGCAAAACAGCATGAAACTCATTAGCGTCGGGCCGAGAAGCCGCCGTAGTGCGCGCATACTAGTCGTCTCCGTCATTGATGTTGCGCTGGTTTTCTGAATCGATGTCCTCGTCATCACCGACGGGGGGGCGCATGGTCAGCAAAGAGAGCGCAGTCAAGAAATACATCGTGACACTCAGCGACGCGGAGCGAGAGCAGCTCACCGCCCTCATCCATAGCGGGAAACATCCGGCGCAAAAGCTGCTGAAGGCCCGCATCCTATTGAAAGCCGACGCCTCGGAAGGTGGTGAAGGCCGGAGCGACAGCTGGATTGCGGCGGCGCTGCAGACCAGTGTCGATACGGTTGCCCGGACGCGCCAACGGCTGGTCGAAGAGGGGTTGGAGGCTGCCCTGATTCGCAAGCATTCGCCGAATTCGGCGAGGCGGCGCATCTTTGACGGGGCGGCCGAGGCCAGGCTGATCGCATTGGCGTGTTCCAAACCGCCGGCCGGCCGCGCACGCTGGACATTGCAACTGTTGGAAGAGGCGGTCGTCGAACTGAAGATCGTCGAACGGGCCAGCGACAACACGATCGGGCGGACGCTGAAAAAAACACTCTCAAGCCGCATCTGAAGCAGCAATGGGTGATCCCGCCGGACGCCAACGCCGCCTTTGTTGCCGCCATGGAAGACATATTAGAGGTTTATCAACGGCCCTATGATCGGCAACGTCCCCTGGTCTGCCTCGACGAGAGCTCAAAGCAACTCATTGCCGAAACGCGCGTGCCGATCGCGGCGAAACCAGGACAGCCCGGCCGGCACGATTACGAATACCGACGCAATGGGACGGCCAATCTGTTCATGATGTTCGCGCCACTGGAAGGCTGGCGGCACGTCAAGGTCACTGACCGTCACACGGCGGTGGATTATGCCCAGGTGCTCAAGGAATTATCCGACACGCACTTCCCCGGTTCAGCGAAAATCGTGCTGGTCCAGGACAACCTGAACACGCACAAGCCAGCATCGCTGTACGAAGCCTTTCCCCCCACCGAAGCCCGCCGGCTCGTCGAACGGTTCGAGTGGCACTACACACCAAAACACGGGAGTTGGCTGGACATGGCGGAATCTGAACTCAGCGTTCTCTCCTCCCAATGCCTCGACCGCCGCATCCCCGATCAGCGGGTGTTGAAGGACGAAGTCGCGGCCTGGGAAGCTGACCGCAACAGCAAGCACGCCAAAGCGAATTGGCAGTTCACCACCGCGGACGCGAGGGTGAAACTGAGGAGGTTGTACCCCGCGCTATGAACGACTCGGCCGACTAGCAATGCGGCGTGATCGAGCGATCGGACGTGGTGTCAGCGGTTTGGGCGGTAACACGGACTTCGGTACATCGAAGGCGCCCAACGTGGTCGCCTTGGTCGTCGCCGCGTTCGGTGAAAGGTCGCGGCAAAACGCTAGTCGGA
>DASRAT010000294.1:0-13627 GCA_035638015.1 Gemmataceae bacterium
TCTTGGGATGATGGGGATGCAGCCGTTGATGCGAACCACCGCGATGATTGCTCCTACATTGTTCATGGCTCCCCATGGCTGGCAAGGCACCGCGAAGTAGGGACGCTGATGCCGTCAGAAGACCATCGGCATTTCAAACTCTGCTTCAACGCTGCTGGCGTGTTGCAGGTGTTGGCATCCTGGGTGGAGGTTCTGGCCGAACCAAAAGTTGCACCTGCCTGCGGCGGCATCAAGTAAAGTCGGGGTTTATAGTCTCACCGGCCGCCGCAGCAGGTGAACTTAACCGTTCGGCGAGGAAGGTTGCAGATGAGACCTGATGAGCGAGCAATCCGCGAGGTGCACTCGATTTGGATCGATGCCGTCAACGCCGGCGATCTTGACCGCTTGCTCACCTTGATGGCGGACGATGTCGTATTTCTCAATCCGGGCCAAGCGCCGGTCGGCCGGGATGGATTTTCCTCCGGCTTCTCGGCCGCCCACAACCAGAATCGGATCAATTGCATCAGCGAGTTGGAAGACGTCGTGGCCGTCGGCGAAGTCGCCTACACGCTGAGCCGGGATTCGCTATCGGTGACCCCGCGCGCCGGTGGAGAAGCGATGCAGTTCGCCGGTCATCGTATCACGGTATACCGCAAACAACCCGACGGCCGCTGGCTCCTGGCCCGCGACGCCCACACGTTGTCCCCGGTGGCGAAGCTGAAGTCGTGAGATGCGCGGCGCGCCGAACAAAAGGGGACGCAGCTTGTTCTCCACAGCAGATGCTGTGAAACAAGCTGCGTCCCCTTATTCCGCCGGGTGCCACTGGCGGCTTGCCGCCAGTGGAGACACTCAAACCGAGTCTAACCCTTCAACCCACTCAACTTCAGTGCGAGCATAAACGCGTCGAGTTCGGCAGCCTCCATCAAATATTCCGGCAAGTGGCGCCTGAACGCGAACAGCATCGTGCTTCCCTAGCCCGCCAATTTGGCGGCCGCACTGGCCGCCTTGGCGATCTCGCGCTCGGTGACGACGCCGAGCACCTCTTGCTTGCCAGTCGTTGCGGACAGCTGCGTCACGATCGCGATTCTCGCCCGGGCCGTGTCCATGGCCCGAAGAACCTCGTGAAACCGATGGCCCGGTTCGACGAGGACATGGGCGGCTCGTGACGGCGGCAGTCCTCGATCGAGAGAGTCGAGTTGAGAGGCGACATCGATCACGCCGCAAACTTCGTGATTGCGAGTCAGCAAGACGACCTGACCTTTGACGAGAGCGTGACGGACCGCGCCGTCGACCGCGGCCTCCTCTTCCGCGAGTATCAAGAAATCGGGCGACAGGACGTCCTTGCTCCGCAGTTCCCCCATCCACGCCTGCAATCCCTGCGGAACGACGTGCCCGCGCCGCAGCAGCTTGAGCGTGTAGATGGTCGACGGCGACAACCATTGCCGAACGGCGTTGGCAATAGCCACGGTCAAGATCACCGGCAGGATGGTCGTGTAATCGCGAGTCATTTCGAAGGTCATGACGACGGCGGTCACCAGGGCGCCGGTGGTGCCGCCGATCATCGCCGCCATGCCGGCAAAAGCGAAGTGAACGGGGGTCACCGCAAGGCTCGGGAACAAGCGATTCAGTGCCGCGCCGAAAGCCGCGCCCAGGGCCGCCCCCACGAACATGCTCGGCGAAAAGACGCCTCCCGACGCGCCGGACCCCAGGGTCAGACATGTGACCAGTAATTTGGCGAAGGCGAGCAGCAGTAGAAAGCCGACCGCGGACTGTTCGCTGCGCAAGATGTCCATGATCGTGGCATAGCCGACCCCCTGGACGTAATAGTGGTTCGGCTGTCCGAACCAGGGCGAAGAAAGCGTCATGAAGCCATAAATAATCGACCCGACCAGCACCATGCCGAAGACGTGGCGCGTGTAGTAATTGCCCGGCATCGCGTCGAAGAGGTCCTCGAACCAGTAGATGGCGCGCGTCGTCACCCAGGCGATCACGCCCATGAGCAGTGCGAACAGCGCGAACGACGGGAACACGGCGAGAGGCAACCCCGGTCCTTCCACGACCGCGAGGGCAGGCACGTTGAAGGCGGGAAGAACGCCGAAAAAAGTACGGCCGATGCACGTCGCCGTCACGCAGGACACAACGACGCACAACAAGCTCATGGGGCTCGCGAACGGCAGCATGAGCTCAATGGCAAACACAATACCGCCGATCGGCGTGTTGAACGTGGCTGCAATGCCGCCGCCCGCTCCGGCAGCAATCAGGATGGCTCGTTGCCGAGCCGGCATGGCAATGATCTCGCCGACGGTCGAACCAAATGCGGCGCCGATCTGGATGATCGGTCCCTCCCGGCCGACCGACCCGCCGCTGCCGATCGACAGTGCCGAGGCCACCGACTTGACCGCGGCCACGACCGCACGGATCTTGCCCCCGTGATAGTAGATCGCGTCCATCACCTCCGGAACGCCGTGCCCCTTGGCCTCGGGAGCAAACGTCTTGACCAGGAAGGCGACGCCGAGGGCTCCAATCACGGGCACGAGGACGATCCAGGGGCCCCACGGAGAAGCTGGTGTGTGAATGTTGGCGTCGTAGTCGAATGAAAGCTGGCCAAGGAAAAGAAGATTGTGCAATCCGCCGATCATCGCGCGAAACAGGACGGCGCCGAATCCGGCGATGAGGCCGATGGCCAGAGCCGAGAGCACCATCACCCACCATGGGATCGGTCCCAGTTCCCGAGATTGCATTGGGGTCCCCTCCGGCCGAACCAAGTCCCGCAATTCGACCAGGCCTCGCCGCGTTGCCGTTGTCGCAAACGATCCAAGCAGATCGATGCTGATTCGACCTGCGGGTGCGATGGCAGTCAACATGGACTCATTGATGCGATGCCTGGGCCGAAGCTGGTATTATTGAAACGTGGGGGGAATTGAAAGACGCGAATCGACGAGGTCTCAAAGGCGGTGCTGAAGTGGCGTCTCCGGTCCTTGGACGTTGACCGCGCCCGACCAACGTCCAAGGAGACGCTTATGCTTTATCCGCTTGAAGCGACCGTGAACGCGTGCTTGTGCAGTGCTTTGCGAATGTGGGGTTCCGCTGGATCCCCATGAAGCCGCTCGGCAATGCTCTCCACTTCATGCAAGCGCCGCTGCCGCAGGAATAGTTTTGCCAATCCAAGCCAGGCGGGTTTGAAACGCGGGCTGTGGGCTGTGGCCGCTCGCCAGTGGTGTTCGGCTTCGGCTTCGCGGCCTTGCTCGGTGTGGATTAAGGCGAGATGATGGTGAGGCAAGTGGCCTCGAATGCCCATGTCGACGCCAACATAACATGGACGCGGCGGCAGTTTAATGATCTGCTCGAAACACTGTATTGCCGCCCGGACGTCCCCCGCTTCCTTGCACAGCAAACCTTCTTCAAACCAAAGCTCGGCGTCCTTTGGAAACCTTGCCTTGCCATCACGGCATATGCGGATTGCCTCTGCAAAACTTCCGTCTCGCTTTGCCGCCCGAGCAAGAAGCACGAACACCTTGGGAAGAAAGGTTGCGCGCCTGGGAGCCGTTTCCAAGCATCGACGCAAGTAAGAAACCGTTCTATCGCCTTGTCCAAGGTCGTGGAGCGTGCCAGCCAGGTTGAATAGCGTAAACGGATTATCCGGCTGTTCTCGGTGTTCCATCTGGAGAAGTCGAAGATTACGGTTGAGCTTCTGCTTGCGCTGAGCAGCTCCTTGATATCCACGGTGACCAATGACAATGTCCGTCCAGACAACCTTGGCGCCTGCTTCGCGCAGCGCTAGGAGAATCTGCTCGTGGATGCGTTGCCTCCAGCACACGCCCGGTTGCTTGCGGAACAGACGCGCTTGCTCAACGACAAGAGCCGAACCATTGGCAGCCTCCGAGGCAGACCATTGCTTCATCATGTAGACACGGTTTTGGTCCGGGAGTGCGGCAAACAATCGCCGCAGCTTTTGGCGATTTGGCTCATCAAGCCACTCATCGGCATCCAGCCAGAAAATCCAATCACCGCTGGCATGGTGCAAGCTTTCGTTGCGGGCCGCGCCAAAATCGTCGACCCATGGAAAATCGAAAACCTTGGCGCCGCAACCGGCGGCTACCTGCTTGGTGGCATCGGTCGAACCCGTGTCCACAACAATGATCTCATCGACAAGATCGCCGGCAGACTGCAAGCACCGTCCAAGCTTGTCTTGTTCGTTGCGAACGATCATGCAAAGGGACGTGCGTTGCCTGTTGTTATTTGCAGGCATCGCATCCGGCAAATGCGCCATATGGGACATAATCTTGATTTGCTTTGCCTGGGGAGGAGGCGTCATGCCGAAGTGACGGTAGTGGGCTTGGTGCCGCGTGCGGTAATTGACTGTTGCCTGCGGGACATGATGGCGACTCACACCGGCTTTGCGGATCGCTTGCCAGACGTAACGGTCGCCCACTTCCACTCGCGTTCGAGGCATCAGATACCAGGCCGCGACGAACGCGAAGGCGTCTCGCGTCAAAAACAAGCAATTGGTGTCCACGAAGTGCTCGCCATCCACTTCGGGGCAAGCGCCAAGCAACGACCCCTCGAGGTCGAACAGGTTCCGGCTGGACGAGCACACCGCTGCCCGGGTCCGCTGATGAGCTTCCCACAAGAGCTGGAGATGGTCAGGCTCGTACCAATTATCCGAATCAAGGTAAGCAATTGCATCGAATCCCTGAGATATGGCCGACACCGAGCCGATGGCGCGTGGCGTGTTGCCGAAGTCCTGGTGCGCTTGCGGCAAGCGCAGCACCTGAACCTGCTCCGGCGCGGTGCTCAGCTTTGGTTCATCACCGTCACAGACCAGAAAATGCGTGCATGCCAGTGTTTGTCGTGCCACGCTGGCAAGGCACTTTTCGAGCCAATTTTCAGGGGTCTGATAAAACGGCGTTATCACGGCAATCTTCATGCTCGCGCTCCTGCAATTGACGCGCGCCGGCGAAACATGGGCAACGGCGGGCTATCGGCGGAAGTGTAATAACCGGCCATATTCGTTGCAATGTGCCTTTTCCCAAACACCTCTTCACAGAGTCCGTGTCGTTTGTGCATTGGCGTCCAAAGCGCCCAATTCGCCACGACGTGACCAGCCACGTGAAGTTGACCGCGGCATACTCGCGATTTGTGCCTTTTTCTGTTGCATCCATCACTACTAATGGTTATCAGGCCCCCGCGATTTACTGTCAATTGACCACCGACTCCTTCCCGGAGAACGCATCCGTTGCAGGGCCCGTCTTGTATCCAACTTCACGGAGCTAGCCATGAAAAAGCTATGCCTGCAGGCCTGGCTTGGACTGAGCAGTTTTTGGGACCGCCTTTTCATTGCTCGCGATTGGGGCATTGCCGCATTTTGGAAACCTCGGAAGCGACGCGCGCTGAAGCAACAGCAAAAACGACGGCTTCAGGCGCGTTTGCAATTGGAAGGCCTTGAGGTCCGCTATTTGCCCAGCACCTTCAATTTCTTGCATGCAAATGTCAGCGTTAATGAGTCGGCCGGCCAAGCCGCCATCACGGTCAAACGTGACGGCTCCCTGGAGGGATCAGCGCTGGTCAGTTACAACACGTCGGACGGCAGTGCTGTAAGCAGCATCTACGACTATGAACATGAGGAGTATTCTCTTGTCGACAATGATTACCTCCAAAGCTGCGGAACCTTGTACTTTGATGACGGCCAAAGCTTGGCAACGTTTAATGTGACAATTATCGACAATAGCGAAGAGGAGGGAGACGAGTATTTCTATGGTTCTCTGTTCGGTCCTTCCGAGAATAGCTCAATAGGTGAAGGCAATGTCTCGGTCACAATCTTTGAAGGGGACGGGTGGCCATCCAATACAGGCCCTGCGTTTCGTTTTGCAGCTTCCAGTTTCTTTGTAAGTGAGAGCGGTGGCACGGCTACGATTACCGTTGAGCGCATGGGGTCCGCCGTTGGCAGCGCATCCGTCCAGCTCACCGCGGCAGACGGTTCGGCCACGGGGGAAGATTGGCATCTGGATGAGATGTGGTCAGAATCCAACGGGATGCTGTATTTTGACGACGGCCAAAGCACGGCCACCGCTTGCATATCGATAGCCGATGATGAACAAACCGAAGACGACGAGTATGTTCACCTGGGCTTGGCCAATGCTTCGGACGGCTATGACATCGATCAGGCTCGCGGCAGCGCCGACCTGACCATTGTGGACAACGACGAGGCCCCAGCCTTCCGATTCTCCGCATCGGAATATGTCACGCTCCCCTTTTCCACCGCGGTCACCGTTACGGTGGTGCGCCGCGGCTGGCAATCCGACGGCACGTCGATCGATTATTACACAAGCGACGGCACTGCGGTTTCCCCTGATGACTATGAAAGTGCCAGCAGCACTCTGAATTTCGACCAGGGTCAGGTTGCCGCTTCGTTTACTGTCACGATCCATCACAATGACCAAGCGGAAACTGAAGGCCAAGGCGAAAACGGGGGGGAAGGAGAAATTGTTGTGGAGGGCAGTTCGGGTGAAGACAAACAGTTTTTCGTGCACGTCGTCAATCCAGCCCCTTATATGCAAGGGGAAAGCTGGGTCTATCCCAGCGTCGAAGGCGACACGGCTACCGTCACGATGCCCGACATAAGGCCGGCATTCCGATTTACGCAAACCAGTTGGTGGGTCAGCGAAAGCGTGGGCGAGGCGTCAATTACGGTGGAGCGCCCCTCTTGGGCAGTCGGCTCTGCTTCCGTGGATTATTACATTGGCGACGATCCAGAAAATGCCAATCCTCAAGACGAGAATTACTACTCTCACGCCGGCACGGTGTACTTTGAATCAGGCCAAACCACGGCTCACGCCACCGTGTCCATCTTCGATGATGGCGACATGGAGGAGGATGAGTTCCAGCACATTACACTGCTGCATCCGTCAGACGGATATGTAATCGACTCAACGCAGGGATCGACCACGCTGGTTATTGTCGACAATGACGAGGCGCCTTCATTTCGATTCCTGGACGTCAACAAACTTGTGGGCGAAGGCGGGGGCTACGCGCACATGACCGTGGAGCGGCGCGGTCCCGACTTGGGTGGTGCGTCGGTCGATTTTGCAACGGCTGGGGGCACTGCGAGCACCGACGGCGACTATGGCGCCGTTTCAGGCACCTTGACATTTGCTCCGGGGCAGATGACTGCTTCGTTCGACGTCCCGATTGGGGACGACGAGTTGATTGAAGGAAACGAATACGTTGAAATTGACTTGTTCAATGCCTCCTCGGGGAGTTACGACTATGAAACGGAATCGTACTCGTCCTTCGGCATCGAGACGCCCATTGCGACCGTGACGATCGTCGACGATGAGGAGCCGTCGACATTTTACATTACCCAATCCGACTACTGGGTTGGCGAAGTAGCACAGTCGACGACCATCACGGTGGAGCGCACAGGAACAGGAAGAAACAGCGCCTCGATCGACATCCGTACTCGTAACGGCACGGCACAGGCCGGCAGCGACTACACTGCGTTGTTGACAACGCTGTTCTTTGACGTTGGCCAGACCAGCATCACTACCAGCATTGCCCTTATTACTGATACCGTCTTGGAGGACGACGAATTCTTTGCCTTGGAGCTTTTCAATCCCTCGCAGGGAAACAGCGTCGATTACAGCAGGAGAACGGCGAAAGTCACCATTGTGGACAACGATGAGCTGCCGGAATTACGTTTTTCCGAGGCATCGTACAGTGTCAATGAAGGCGCCGGACAGGCAACATTTACAGTAGTGCGTAGAGGAAACCACTCTGGAATGGTTGTGGTAAATTGGGCAATAAGCGATGGCACTGCCACAGCCGGATCAGACTATAGTGGCTACCCCAATAGTGGCTCCACCAGCGGAATAATGCTTTTTAACTCGGGACAAGTGAGTTGCCCCATAACCGTCTCAATTGCCAGCGACAACATCTGGCGAGGGGACAACTACTTCCAGCTCACTCTGTCAAACCCCAATACGTACGGCGCCGTAAACTATCACGTTGCCATTGAGCCAACCATTGTAACGATTCATGACAGCAAATCCCCGCCCGTGGCCGTTGATGACATGTACGACGTGCCGATGGATGCCGCTCTCGATGTCGGTGCGGGCCAGTCACAGTCTGGATTATTGAGTAACGATCAGGGCGCCGTAGGCGCTTTGCTAGGGGTGTCTCAAATCAACGGCGCGGCCATTATCCCAGGTGAGGCCGTGACATTGCCTTCCGGCGCCTCGCTTGTGATGCATGTTGATGGCAGTTTTCACTATGCGCCGATTGCGGGGTATGCAGGAACCGATTCTTTCACGTATGAAATCACTGACGGAAATGAGGACAGCAACGTTGGCACCGTTTGGCTCAACGTCACCAATGCCTTGTCCGACGACGAAGGGACGCGCTTATTCGCCGTTGAACCGGATGGGAGCTTGAGCGTTTCCGCAAATAACGGATTGCTCAGCAACTCTGAGGAAGAAGCCGTCGTGTTGTTTACCAATGTGCACCACGGCAATTTTACGCTGCACTCCAATGGCTCATTTGAATACCAGGCGGATCCCCGGTTCAGCGGGATCGACACTTTCACCTATCGCACCTATGATGGCGGCCAATACAGCGATCCGCAAATGGTTGTACTCAGGGTGACTTATCTGCCGCCTGTCGCAGCGCCCCACACTTACACCAACATTCCAGCCGGAGCGGCATTTACAGGCACCGGGCTGCTGGCGCAAGCCGAAGACCCACAGGGTCTTCCACTGTCTGCTCGTCTGGCAAGGTCGCCGGCGCATGGCGCCATTACAGTCCATGCGAACGGTTCTTTTGACTATGTCCCCAACCCGGGATTTATCGGTATCGACACCTTTGAATACGAGGCCTTCGATCAGAATCACGGCAGCAGTCCCGCGCTTGTGACACTGGTGGTAACTGGTTCGCTGCCCACCAGTGTCAATCGAGCCTACTCGGTTCATGCCGGCGAATTGTTTGCTCCATTGCCGAGCATGGGTGTGCTTGCTGTTAACGGGTCAGTGCCTGCCGGCAAGACCATGGGCCTGGTTACGGGGGCCGCTCATGGCAGCTTGAAAGTGTATGCGGACGGCTCATTTGCCTATCAATCCGACCGGGGCTTTACTGGCACCGACAGTTTTACGTACCGAGTATTTGGTGCGACCGGTGTTAGCCCCGTGGCTACCGTGACGCTCCAAGTTACCAATCAAGCTCCGGTGGCGCAAAACGACAGCTATACTCTGCACGCCGGTTCCACGATCACCAGGGATTTAGTGTGGCAAGGAGGCAGTTTGGTCAATACCGGCATCACGGACAATGACACCGATGCCGAGAATGACCGTTTGATCGCTAACTTGCTGACTGGGCCTCAGAACGGCAGCTTGACGTTGAACACGAACGGAACGTTCTCGTACACTCCGCGGCACGGTTACGCCGGATCTGATTCCTTCACCTACCAGGTCTTTGACAGTTGCGCCTTTAGCAATGTCGCCACCGTGACGTTTACGGTGACCAATAGCGCGCCCGCGGCCGCAGATGACTCCTACGTGGCGCCGGCCGGCGCGACATTCAATTCCACTGTGGGCTTTGGGGCTTCAGTTGTAAGCAACGATTCGGACGCCGACTCTGATGACCTGACCGTCAGCCTGGTAACCGGACCGCAGCACGGCTCATTGTCGCTGAGGGCGGACGGCACTTTCAGTTACACGCCTCAGTCGTCGTTTACGGGCACGGATCACTTCAGCTACCGAGCATTCGACGGCGTTGCCTTGAGCAACACCGCAACCGCCACACTGGAAGTGACAACGCAAACCCCCATTGCCACAAATGACAACTATAATGTACCGTCTGGCACTGCGATTGATTATATGGTGACAGCGTCGAGCTTCGGCATTCTCAGCAATGATCTGGGATACAATGGGCCGCCACTGTGGGTACACCAACTCAGCAGTCCACAGCACGGTAGATTGGACCTGAATCCGGATGGCGGCTTCAGTTATTCCTCATTTCCCGGATACGCGGGTCTGGACACTTTCCTCTACGAGGCTTCCGACGGACTCACAACCAGTGCTCCGGCGTCGGTGACTTTCGTGGTTGGAAACTCGGCGCCGATTGCCATTTCCGATCAGTACAGCGTGCCATCTGGTGGAACTCTGCTGACGGTCAAGCCTAACAACAATTCAAACACAGACACTTCTTTGTTTGCCAATGACGTCGATCCGGACGGCAATCCGCTGACCGTCAATCTCGTGTCAGGAACCAGTTATGGCACGTTGTCTGTCATGGCCGACGGCACCTTTACCTATGTGCCCCGGCCGGGCTTTGTGGGAGCAGACTTGTTCTGTTATCAAGCTTTTGACGGGGTGACACTGAGCGATGCAGTAAGCGTTGTTATTCAGGTCACCGGCGCCGCGCCGCACGATCCGATTGTGAATACTCCCGCAATCATCAACGCAGCTCCCCTGGCAATGGACGAGAGTTATTTGGTCCATGCCGGTTCCAGCCTGACTGTTTCCACGCCGACTGCTGCCGTGGCCACATCTCTTCATGCGGACTCCAGCCGTGTGGGGGTCCTCGCCAACGACTTCGATGCTGACGGCGATTTGATGCTGGCACGCCTGGAATCGGGAGTATCGCATGGCGTCTTGCAATTCAACAGTGACGGTACCTTTTCTTACCATCCTTTCCCAGATTTCACGGGCATTGACAGCTTTGTTTACGTGGCACTGGACGGTCAGGCGGCGGGCAATGCCAATGCAGTCGTCGTAAAGCTCGTTGTCACGGGAACACCGCCTCTGGGCATGGAGGATGCTTACTCGACAGGGGCCGGCCAAACGCTTGTTGCCAATGGTCCCGTCATTCGTGGCGTACTTGCCAACGACATCGACGCGGACGGTGATTTGTTGTCGGCAAGGTTGGTTTCCGGTCCCATGCACGGCTCACTGATCCTCAATAGCAACGGCACGTTCCATTACGAGCCAAACCCAGGTTTTGCAGGAGAAGACAGCTTCGTTTATCAATCGTTCGACGGCAGTTCGCTCGGCAACACCGCCGTGGCACACATAACCGTGCTGGGCAGTGGGTTGGTGACGCGGCCGGACACCTATGCTGTTCGCGCGGGATCGGAACTTGGCGTGCTTGCCGACGACGGGGTGCTGGCCAACGACAAGACCGAGGCCAATCATGCGCTTGCCGCCCGCCTGTTAACCGGACCCGCTCATGGATTGCTGTTGCTAAACGGCGACGGCGGTTTTACCTATCGGCCACTACTGGGTTATTCCGGCGAGGACACATTCACTTATGAGGCCAGCGACGAATTTGGCGTCAGCACAGGAGCAGTCCAATTACTGGTGGCCAACAGCGTGCCCAACGGCGCCGTAGATGCATACGTCGTGACTTCTGATTCGTTAGTTGACGGGGAATTCCGCGCGGTTTTTGGCACGGGAATACCCAGCGTTCTGAGCAATGACAGCGATGGCGAAGGGCTTCTGCTCACCGCTCGACTGACGAGCGGCGTTCAACATGGCTCACTGGTCCTGAACAGCGACGGCACATTCGTTTACACCCCGGTTGCGGCATTTGTGGGGACGGATCAATTCGTCTACCGTGCAGGCAATGGCATTAACTGGAGCGACAACGTCACGGTGACGCTCATTATCCCAGGCGGAGGCGTGCCACGCGCGCTCAATGATGTCCTATCCACGACTGGAACGCCCACGTATAGCATCACGTTCTGGGACAGCGGCGCTGGGGTGATGGCCAATGACATTGCACTTCCCAATGAAGTTGTACGCGCACAATTAGTCAGCACGGTTGCGCATGGCCAGCTGCTGTTCAACAGCGACGGCACCTTTGCTTATACTCCAGCGCCAAGTTATAAGGGGCTAGATTCATTCACTTATCGTGATGTAACGCCCAAAGGTTCCAGCAACATTGCAACGATGACCATCTTCGTACCGGGCTCGGCGCCAACCATCCGAGCCGGTTATTGGCAAGTGAGCGCGGATGGGCAACTAGACGATACACTTCTTTCTGCAGATGCGTCTTCCAGCAGATACACCGTCGAGGGCATTGGGCCTTTCGGCGCGGCGCTGTTCCGCGGTCCCCTTCACGGCACCCTTGATCTCAATCCGGATGGCACGTTTAAATACACGCCCGATGCACGCTATGTTGGCGATGACCGCTTCCTCTATCGCCTGTCGGATGGCCGCGGCAACAGCTTGCCGGCCGTTGCACATATCAATGTCTTCAATCAAGCTCCCTCCACTGTGTCCGAGGCATATACCGTCCACGGTAACAACGGCTACACGGTCGACAACAGCGGGTTCCAATCTACTCAGGATGGAGGCCTTCTGGTGGACGATGCCGATCCGGACGGCGATTCACTGCAGCCCCGGCTGGTGATGCACCCCACTCACGGCCGGCTGAGCTTGTCTAACGACGGCACCTTCACCTACCTCCCCGATCCAAGTTATCTCGGCGCCGACTCGTTCACGTATCAAGCCTTTGACGGCCGTCAGCTGGGAAACACTGCCACTGTGACACTGAACGTGGGGAACACGGCTCCCGTCGCGCTCAATGATCTATATGGAACCCTGCCTCAAACACCAATCACCCGCAATGTACTCGCCAATGACTTCGATCCGGACGGGGACGCCTTGATCGCGGATCTGGTGAGCGAAAGCACCAGCAATCTCCAGTGGTCTACATCGGGCCAATTTACCTTCACGCCACCCCCCAACTCGACCGGAACCTACATTTTCACTTACCGGATCAGGGATGGCCTTGGTCTCAGCAGCACCGCCACTTTCTCGATCGAGGTCTCCACGAATCCGCCTCCAACGCAGTCGCAACCGACCAATACCTATCCGAAGATGCTTGGAATCGAAATGTTCAGGGTGACGCACGACCAGGTGCTGGTGCGCTTGCCGAACGAGGGCTTGCTTGGAAATGTTTTCACATCCCCTTCTTGGCCCGGCGTTCCACAGTGGTCGATCTTTGTTGCGAGCTACACACAACCTCAACATGGACGCGTGGAAGTCTTCCCCAGCGGCGCTTTCCAATATGTGCCCGATGCAGAGTATGAAGGCAACGACTACTTTCCATATGTGCTCAGCAATGGCGTGCACAAAGTCGCGAATATCGACGTCACCAACCAACCGCCTAAAACTGAGCGCGACGAGTGTGACATCGTGCACGATAACGTGCTGACCGTGTCGGCAGCCAACGGCGTGCTCAAGAATGACACGGATCCGGAAAACGATGCGCTTACGGCAAGAGAAGCGGCCGGCAAGGGCCCACATCACGGCGAATTGACTTTCAAGCCCGATGGTGCGTTTTCCTATAAACCTGACCCCGGTTTTGTCGGCGAGGACGAATTTGGCTACCAGATTAACGATGGCGCCAGTCCGTGGAGTGCGGTGGCTTACGTCAAGATTGAGGTCAAGGACGAAAGGCCCAAAGGAGTGGCCGACAGTTACACGGTGATGCAAGGTCAACCACTGCTTGTCGATTTCCAGGACGGCATGACAGCCAACGACACCGATACGGACGACGGCTTGCTCATGGCGACCATCGTGCAAGCGCCGCAGCACGGAACTTTCGAACCTCGACCCAGCGGAGCGTTTCGCAAGTTCCGTGCTGCGGCGCT
>DASRAT010000295.1:0-2971 GCA_035638015.1 Gemmataceae bacterium
TGAATGCCAAGGCGGGTATTCCGTGGGGTCCTTCAACGGCAAAAATGCGGCCACGGGTGATTTCGCCGAGCGCAGTTCGCAGCACATCAACGGCGTCTGGAAAGCCCTTTGGACCTCCAAGTGCAAGGGCGGTGATCTTGCCGCCATTCTCAACGATAATTCTCACCGGAGTGCCGGACAGCAAATCATGTGCGAGCCCCACGCGAGCGCCGCTACTGGCATCAAAAAGTGCTAATTGGGGTTGCCCGCGGATGGCATCCGCCTGCACCAAAAGCAATTTGCTGTCCGGGGAAAATGCCAACAGCGAGACGAATCCATCGCCCGACACGCGCGGCAACAATCTGGCAACCTCGCGGTCTTCGACCACGTCCCAGAGTGCTACACCATGCCATCCACTCAGGGCCAACCGTTTGCAGTCCGGCGACAGAGCAATGCGACTTACCAACTTCCATTCGTGCTGCAATGCCCATTTTTCCTTGTCATCGCTCTTCCAGCGCTTCGCAACGTAATCGTTGGACCATGCGCCTTCCGTGGAGTACAGGTTTTTGCCATCCGAACTGAAAAGGAGCGAGTTGATCTGCTGTTTGGCATTGTTGGTATCGAGCAGCGTTTCCTTGCCTGTTGTCACGTCCCAAAGACACAGCGCACCATTTAGTCCGCCAACGGCCAGCATGGCGCCATCGGGCGAAAAAGTCATGGCGGCCGGCAGCTGCTTGCCTGCCAACGAGCTGCGAACCTTTTGCGATGAGATTTCCCAAAGATAAATCGTCCCATCCTCGTCTCCAATGGCCAGCATCTTGCTGTCCGGAGAAAATGCTCCGCAGGTGTTGAGCTTTTTGGTCACTTCGAAATCGGCCAGTCGCTTGCCCGAATTCACCTCCCAGACGATGCCTCGCCGTACAAACGGCGGAACTTCCTGATTGATGCGGTAAACGGGATGTAACGCACTTGGGTAGGCGCCCCCGGCAGTCACAAGCAGTTTGCCATTCGGCGAGAACACAAAATTGTGGATCGGTCCTGTGGCGCCTTGAAGGATCACACGCCGTTTCCCGCTTTCCATGTCCCAAAGTGTGACTGCGTGGTCCTCGGTTTCGACAGCAAGCGTTTTTCCATCAGCAGACAAAAGCGGATGAGCGCCGCGAAAGCCGTCGCAGACCTTCTCCTGGTGTTCCAAGGGAGTTAGCGAGTATTGACATTGCCGCCAAAGGAAATGCCATTCGAAGCCGCGCAAGTCATGTTCCTTGGCTTTCGGCAAGTAAGCTTGAAGCAGCTTCTTTGCCACTGCGAACTGGCCGCGTTCGATGGCCTGTTGGGCCTGATTGAGATGCACGGCATACTGCAAGAGCAAGGCGGCACGGGCGGATTGCTCGACCTGTGCTTGCAATGCTGGCTCAAGTTTAGCCTGCTTTTGCTTGCGCAAGGCCTCGGCTTTCGCCGCGGCAGCCAATCGTGCCGTTTCGGCAGCCTCGTTCTTGGCGCGCTGCTTTTCCTTTTCCGGCGAGAGCCGCTCCCTGCCGGTGGCAACGTCGAAAATCCTCACGGTTCCCACGGTGGGGCTCGGAGGCGCCAGAACACCCGGAGTCCCGGTGCCGATCACCAGTGTCGTGCCGTCGGGCGACACCGCTGCTGCATGGGCCAGCGTTGGGAAATCCAAGTTAACCTCAAAGCCGGCCGTTTTCTTGCATGTGGCCAGATCCCACAATTGAAAGTTGCCCTCCATTTCGACTGAGATCAGTGATTTGCCAGTGCGACTAAACGTAACAAATGACATCAATTCGTCACTGCGAAGCGGAGCAATCCGCCTGAGTGTTGTCAGGTCCCAAAGGACGTGTTCGACTGCCCCTTCCACCGGATTGCCTGTTACCCAGGCCAGCAGTTTGCCGTCGGCAGAAAATGCCAGTGAACGGATCAGCGACCAGCTCTTGGAAATTTTCAAAACGCCTCGCTGCTTTCGCGTGGCAACTTCCCAAAGGACGACATGGGTCTGGGCTCCCCAAGAAGCCGCGGCGAGGGTTCTTCCATCGGGAGAAAATTGCAACTGGCTAAAGCCCTCCGACAAACCAAGAAACAGTCCTGCTTCCTTGCCAGTGTTGGCGTCCCAAAGTTGGACCGAGCCAACCGACTTCTCCGCGGCAGACGTGACAGTTCCAGTCGCCACAAACTTGCCGTCTGGCGAGAATGCCACGCAAGGCTGCGGGCCAGGGTTACCCACTTTCAAAGTAAACAATTCCTTGCCGGTGACGGCGTCCCATACAGCCATTTTCGCTTGCGGATTCACGCCGATGCCGATCATACCACCAGTGACGATTTTTTTGCCGTCGCTGGACAAGGCCAAGGAATACACGAGGCCAGCATCTTGCAGACGATGCAGGCGTTGCCCTGTTTTGAGATCCCAAAAGACTACGCTGTCCGTTTGGGCAGCCCCGCCCGTGACGACCTGAATGCCGTCGGGCGTGAAAGCAACTGCCATTACGGAGCCGCGATGATCCCAGATCCGTTGCGGTATTGCTTGATCGCCTTCCCAAGCGTCACGATTTGTCATCAATGAAAAGACGGCGGGAATCAGGAAAGCGATGATGATTTTCATGATGCCTCAACCAGATGGCGTTGGTGATGTAGGCACGTGTTTAGCATGATACTAGGGATCAGGCTCCAGGCATCAAGGATGCTTGCTGATTCAATCAATCGCGCAAACGCCTTTTGTATTCCAGAAAACTCAACGGCTTGTCGTACATGGCCGACCTTGGATTTGCGCCGTTGCGCGCTCCGGTCGGATCGGCCGGAGTTACTTTGATCGCGCAATTCGCGCTGGGGTTGCGGACCGAAGCGGCCAACGAGTGCGTTCGTGTCGGCAGGCACCCCGTCGGCCCACGTCCGTCTTCGTCTGCTTGCCCAGGACGCTGAGCGGATGGCTTGTAACGGACGTTCGGGGACGGTACGATGTGGCCGCGTTATCGCATCTGATGCGCAA
>DASRAT010000296.1:0-4750 GCA_035638015.1 Gemmataceae bacterium
GCACGGAGGAGTGCCAGTCGTAACAGCCGTAAAAAGCGGGATGCAGTGCCTTGGGCGTCAGTGCGTCTTCGGCCTTGGTTTGGACGTGCGCGGGATTGTTGGGAAACTCACGCTTGAGCCCCTTGAGTGCCAGCTGAGCAAAGGCCGAAGCCTGTTTTTGGTCCAGTTTCATGGCTGCTGTCCCCGCCGGTTGAGCGGCCGCCGGCTGTGCCGTTTTGGACGGGCTGGACGTCTGCGAGCAACCGATCACGCTGGCCAAGCTCAAAACCCCAAACATCACGGTGCCACGTTTCATGTAATGAGTCACTCCACAATGAACTTCGCTAACCCAACACCCGCCGCAAAAACGACCGCACCCGCTCGTGCTTGGGTTGATCAAGAACCTCCGCAGGCGTGCCGTCCTCGATCAAGCTGCCGGCAGCCAGGACCACCACACGATCCGCCGCCCGCCGAGCAAATCCTATTTCGTGCGTCACCATTAGCAAGGTCATGCCGTCGCGCTTGAGATCTTCCAGCACATTCAGCACATCATTCTTCAATTCCGGATCCAAAGCACTGGTGATTTCGTCGCAGAGCAAACCACGCGGTTCCATGGCCAAAGCGCGTGCGATGGCCACGCGCTGCTTCTGCCCCCCTGATAGCTGCTGCGGATATGCATGGGCATGATCGGCGAGGTCAACCCGCTTTAGCAAAGATTGACCGCGGTCAACGGCCTCCGTTTTTCGCAATCCCAGCACACGCATTGGCGCCTCGATGACATTGCCCAGGGCCGTCAGATGCGGAAACAGCTGGAAATCTTGAAAGATCATGCCAAACAGCCGGCGCATTTGTTGCACGGTTCCACCATTGCCGCCGCCGTTTCCTGATTTCAGCACATGATCGCCAACACTGATTTCGCCGCTGTCAAAAGTTGTCAATCCATTGAGACAACGCAGCAGCGTCGATTTGCCGCCGCCGGAGGGACCGATCAAGGCGACCGTTTGACCAGGTTGAATGCTCAACGAAATGCGGTCGAGCACCAGTCGCGGCCCAAAATGTTTGGTCAAATTGTTGACGTGGATTTGCATGATTCACTCCATCGACGAGCGGCGGGGTTTATCCCCGCCGAGCTCCGCCGGGACAAGCCCGGCGGCTCGTCATGCCTCGTTCGTCCTGATACTTTTAGCGCACGGCCCACCGTTTTTCCAAATAGCGCGACAAATACCCCAGCGGCACCGACATCACCAGATACAGCGCCGCCGTACACAGCCCAATCTCCACATAACCGCCGCCCGATTTCGTCAGAATCTGATAGCGCGTGCTCAGTTCCACGACCGCGATAATGCTGACTACGCTCGTATCCTTGAACAACGCAACAAAATCATTGGTCATCGGCGGCAAAATCACGCGAATGGCCTGCGGCAAAATAATCCGCCGAAACGTCAACGACGAAGACATGCCGAGCGAGGCCGCTGCTTCCCATTGGCCGACCGCGATCGAGCCAATGCCCGCCCGATAGATTTCCGCCTCGTAAGCCGCGTAGTTCAAGCCAAAGCCCAAAATTGCGGCTGCCAGGGAGTTCAGCTTGAGCCACGGCAAATCCCATTCGCTGCTGAAGTGGCCCGATCCAAAGTACAAAAAGTAAAGCAACAGCAACACCGGAATGCCACGGAAAAACTCAACATACAAGGTCGCCAGGGCCCGCATCGGCCAGCCGCCGTAAAGACGCGCCAGCGCCAGCGGCAAACCGAATGCCATCGCCAACGCAAAACTGGCAAGCGTGATGATGACCGTCAACTGGGCCCCGTCCAGAAGCAGGGGAAAGTAACGATCAAACGGCCACAACTCCGGGTCCGCCGAACCGGTGTCGATTTTCTCGTCGAGCCGATACTGGTCGAGATTCCACAAGTCCCATTTGACCAGGATCCGCTTCAGTTCCCCGCTTTTGCGAATTCGATCCAGAGCGCCGTCGAGTTGGGCCAGCAGCTTGGTGTTGCCTTTCTTGACGGCGATGCCGTAATAGCCCTCGCCAAAGGGCGGCCCCTCGAACTTCAGGCCCTTGATGTTCTGAGCGAATTGCAGTTGTGTGTAAGGCGTGGCGTAATAAACAGCGGCCGGCCAATCGAGCAAAACCGCGTCTATGGCCCTGTCCCGCAAATCCTTGTAGGGGGCGTCCTGGTCCTTGTATTCCTTGATTTGGCTTTCGGGAAACCCAAGTTTCTTGTCCAGGATGCGACCCGCCGCCGTGTTTTGCAGCGTGCCCACAATGAGCTTCTGGTCACGGCATTCCTGCAACGTGGCAAACCGCTTCTCGTTGGCGCGGATCACCAGTTGTTGTTGATAAAGGTAATACGGCTTGGTGAAAGCCGCCCGCCGCACATTTTCGGGGATGATCTCCAAACCGTTCATCGCGAAATCGCAGTTGCCTTGATCCAGATCGGTATAGATGTTGGCAAAATCGAGTTGCTTGAAAAGAATGCGGCGGCCCAGTTCTTTTTCAAGCGCGTCTCGCAAATCGGCCTCGAAACCGGTGACGGGTCCATTGGGTTCGCCGGGCCGTTTCTTTTCCAAATCGGGATCGGCGATCACATACGGGATGCCGCCGTCGGCGTCGGCTCCCCAGTAGAGCGGCTCATCGATCGCTGCCCTGTCCTGGGCGCCGGTCGACTGGTTGGTAGCTATTGCGAACCCGAAAAACAACAACGCGATGAAAAAGAAACAGGGGTGGCGTTTGAGCATCGCGGCGTCCTTCCGTAATCAAGACTCACTTGGAACGTTGAATAATTACGCATCCACCCCCCGCAATCAATGCCATTGTGCCCAACAATCAACTTGCCATGCGGCGACGCCTTGCATTAACTGAACAGTAACGTCGCCGCTCGCCCAATGGAGAATCCGCCGATGAAAAAGAAGCTTGCCCTTTTCGTCCTGTGCAGCACCATTGCCGCCTGCAGCGGTACGGACGCGTCCAACACACCCAACCAGGGCGATGTCGTCAAGCTTGGCAAACTTTCCGGAAAGGCGCCCGCCTCCTGGAAAGAAGAAAAGCCCAGCAGCACCATGCGGCTTTCGCAGTTCCGCTTGCCCAAGGCGGAAGGCGACGCTGAGGACGCCGAGCTGGCAATCTTCTTTTTCGAGTCCGGCGGTTCGGTGCAAGACAACATCGACCGCTGGAAAGGCATGTTCACCGCCCCCGAGGGCAAAAGCATCGACCAGGTGACCAAAGTCGAGAAATTCCAGGTCGCGGGGATCAATACCACCTACTCCGACATTCATGGCACCTTTGCGTTCAAGGACATGAACAAGCAAAACTCGAAGGTGCAGAAGAAGGCCAATTACCGCCACATCGGCGTCATTCTCGAAAGCCCCGAGGGCCAGTACGTGCTGCGGCTGAGCGGACCCGCCAGCACCATTGAGGCGCACAAAAAGGGTTTTGATGACTGGCTCAAAAATCTCAAATGACGGCCACCATCCTCGATTACGATTTGCCGCCGCATTTGATCGCTCAACAGCCATTGCCGCAGCGCGACCAATCGCGCTTGCTGGTGGTGCGTCGCCACGACGCAAGCCTGTCTCATCACGTTTTCGCCGACCTGCCCGATTTGCTTGATCCCAAGGATTTGCTTGTTCTCAACGATACGCGAGTCCTTCAAGCACGGCTCCGCGGCAAGCGTGAGCGCACCGGCGGCAAATGGGAAGGCCTGTTCCTGCGGCTCGAAGCGGACGGCACCTGGGAGATGCTCTCCAAGACCCGCGGCCGCTTGTACCAGGACGAAAAAATCCTTGTCGAAGGCGGCCTGTGCTTGCGGCCGGTGAAACAACTCGAACCGGGCCGATGGCTGATGGCGCCCGACAGCAATGAGACCTTTGTCGATTTACTGACCCGCCTGGGTCAGATTCCTCTGCCGTGTTACATTCGCCGCGGCCAAGCCGAGGAGCCGGACCGCGATCGTTACCAAACCGTTTACGCTCGAGCAGCCGGCGCCGTGGCAGCGCCGACGGCCGGCTTGCATTTCACACAAGGCGTTTTCGAACAACTGCGGCAGCGCGGCATCGATTGGAAGTTTATGACGCTACACGTCGGCGCCGGCACCTTTCAACCGATCAAGGTTGCGGATTACACCCAGCATCCAATGCACGCCGAGTGGGGCCAGTTGCCGGCGGAAACCGCTGATGCGATCAGTGCCTGCAAACAGCGTGGAGGCCGCGTCATCGCGGTCGGCACAACCACGGTGCGTGTGCTGGAAACCGTGGCAGCATCGGGGCCAATTCGCCCCTGGACTGGCGACACGAACCTCTTCATCCATCCGCCGTTTCCATTTCGCGTGGTGGATGCGCTAGTTACGAATTTTCATTTGCCGCATTCAACGCTGCTGCTTTTGGTTGCTGCCTTCGCGGGTGTTGATTTGTTGCAAACGGCGTATAGCACAGCCATCGAGCATGAGTATCGCTTCTACAGCTACGGCGACGCGATGCTGGTCCTGCCCTGAGCTGGTCCGGGCAGCTATGCGCGCCGCTCGATGCGCTCGGTCCCGCCCATGTACGCGCGCAGTGCGGCGGGCACGACCACCGACCCGTCGGCCTGCTGGTAGTTCTCGAGCACGGCGATCAGCGTGCGTCCCACGGCGAGGCCGCTGCCGTTGAGCGTGTGGACGAGCCGCGGCTTGGCCTTGGGACCTGCGGGCCGATAGCGGATGTCGGCGCGCCGCGCCTGGAAATCCATGCAGTTCGAGCAGGACGAGATCTCACGATAGGCACTCTGGCCGGGGAG
>DASRAT010000297.1:0-4387 GCA_035638015.1 Gemmataceae bacterium
ACATGCCGCGTGGCGGACGCTTTCATGCCCTCAGTCCCACACTTGAGTCGGCGATGCGCCACGCCCTCGGCGAGGGCGGCCAGGTAATCCTGTTTCTCAACCGCCGCGGCTTTTCCACGCATTTGCACTGTCCCGCCTGCGGCTATGTGGAGCAATGCAAATTCTGTGACCTGGCGTTGACGTTCCACCGCCGGCGCGAAGTGGCTTTGTGCCACCATTGCGGTTACGAGATCCCGCCGCCGGATAAGTGCCCCAAATGCGGTCAGGCTCAGGTGCGTTTCCAGGGGACCGGCACGGAAAAGCTGCACCTGGAGGTCGAAGAGAAGTTCAGCGGCTTTGTCGCTCGCCGCATGGACTCGGACACCATGAAACGCCCCGGCAGCCATGCCAAACTGCTAGGCGAATTCAGGCGCGGCGAAGTCCACATCCTGGTCGGCACGCAGATGATCGCCAAGGGCTTGGATTTTCCGAATGTCACGCTCGTGGGTGTCATCAACGCTGACATTGGTTTACACCTGCCGGACTTTCGCGCGGCGGAGCGGACCTTTCAGCTGCTTTCGCAGGTGGCGGGACGGACCGGCCGTGGTCCGCGCGGCGGCAAAGTATTGGTGCAGACCTATTCGATGGATCATCCCGGCATCGTGTTGGCGGCGGCCCATCAATACGAACCGTTCGCCGCCATCGAGCTGGGCCATCGCCGAGAACATAACTATCCGCCCTATCACCGCATGGCACGCATCGTCGTCAAGAGCCGCAAGCAAGAGGAGGTCGCGGCTTTCGCCGAACGGCTCGCTGGCGGTTTCCGCGTGGCACTGGAGAAGCTGAAAGGCCCGGCCGGCGACCCGGCGCCGCTTCGTTTGTTGGGGCCGGCCGAGGCACCCGTATTCCGCCTCAAGGGGTATTACCGGTATCACTTTCAATTGCAATCGCCGTCGCCGGGGGCTCTGCATCAGCTGTTGCGGCAGGTGATGGGGACAGTGCGGGCGGGGCATGGGGTCGATGTGGCGGTGGATATTGATCCGCAGGATATGCTGTGAGCGTTCACCGCCCTTTTTTGCACAGTCACATTTATTGTGACATTGGCCAAAGTCAACGTAAAATGGGCAGGGAGACATCAGAGAAATCCTCTTTGTGCCCCCCATCCCAACTGGAGACACCCCCATGTATGACAACCCCTACGGCAACTCCTTTGAATCTGGTGAGCCTAACAATCCCCAAGCCAACACCCCAATCCCAGACGGCCAGAGGATTCTGCAAGGCCTGCTCTCCGAGCTGCCCGATGAGGCCCGCACTCTGGTAGATAAAGTCCAGCGTGACATCGCCCGCATCGAAGAGCAAGCGAAGGAAGAAATCGCCGAAATCCGCGCCCAGGCCGAGAAAAAGGTGTCAGACGTGGACAGCAAGGCTGAGAATCGCCGCAAAGGTTTACTCCAGCATGCGATGGAGCAGCTGGAGCCATTGCAAAAGGATCTTTTCCGCCGCGGTGAGTTGGCGATGGCCCTGGCAACCTTCGTGCAGATTCTGGCCTTGAAAGCTCGAATCCACAACGTGTTGCCCGACCCCGGCATGATGCGCTTCACGGACATCGGCAAGTCCTTTTATTTCCGCGTGATCGGCAGTAGCCAAGGCCCGGTTTGGGGAACCGACGTTTATACCGCGGATTCGCACCTGGCATCGGCTGCGGTCCATGCCGGCGCCGTGGAATTGGGGGAAGAAGGAGTGGTCAAGGTCACCGTCGTGGACATGACGGGACTATCCATCCGCGGCTCGATGCGAAACGGCGTCATGACCCATGATTGGGGTCCGTACTCGGTGGGGTTTCGCGTAGTGGCGGCCAGTGATTGAGCAGAAAAACAACAAAGCAAAATGCGGGCACGCAGTACAGTGTCAGACGGCATTTCAATAGCTGTCTGCGTGGCTTGCCCTCACCCGCAACGCAATTTCTTCCCCAGCGCCTCAATCCTCCGTTGCGACTCCTTCCGCGCCGCCGCGAACCCATCCTTCGTCACCTTTCCCGCCCGCAAATAATCCAACACCACCGCCTCCGCCTCGCCCAACTCCGCGCAACCTTGTGCCACCGCGGCCCCCTTGTCCACCGGAATCCTGGCCACACCATTGCGGTCGCCATGCAAGAGGTCGCCCGGATGCACCGTGAGGCCGCCGACACGCACCGGCACATTGATCTGAACGATGTGGCAGTAACCGTGTGCGCAGATGGTGCTGCCGGCGAAGCAGGGGAAGTTCAACGGCTCAACCTGATCAATGTCGCGGGCCGCGCCGCTGGTGATGAGGCCAGCCGCGCCAAAGGCCTTATAGGTGGTGCACATCACCTCGCCAAAGGTGGCAGCGGCGGCTGGGTCGTCGAGGTCTTGAAAAACCACCACCGCCGGGCCGGGCAATTCGGCGAAGGCCGCCACTTGGTCGGCCAGGCCGGCGTATACGTCGCCGCCGCGTGGCGGACAGGCAGAGCGAAAAGTGGCCGTTGCGGCGTAGCCCACCATTGGCGGTAATTTGGGATAACAGGCTTGGATGCGGCCATCCATGTAAAAGGCGGTGCGCGAGCACAGGTCAAACAACTCGACGACGTTGCAGATCGTCGGTGTGTCGAAACGGCGCAGCCGTTCAAGGTCGGCAAAATTAGCACTCATGCAAAAACTCCAATAGATACTCAAGAAAAGAGCACAGCTGGTTGTCAACATGCTATGCAGCAAACACGCGAAGTCGAGCGCGAGCACAGCTACGTGCATCTTTGTGCATATCGCGTTTTCGTATTTGTTTGCTTGCGCGCAATTGTCAGCCAGGTCCGCGTTCCTTGACTGAAGTGAGCAGCAGTTGTCAGTCGCCAACACAAAAGAAAAAAAGGCCATTTTAACGCGGACTCGGCACCTTGCTTGCACACAAGAATGTTGGGGCAATTCAATTTTTTCCGGTCACGCCAAATGCTGCGAGGCAGCAGGGAGACTATCATGAAACGGTTCACACGCTATTTCGCCATCGCCCTGGTTGTTGTGACAGTTGCAGCTTTTTGCTCGCAAACGGCTTTCGCCGGCCGGACCGGCGGCGCGTCCTCGGGATATGGGACGGTTTCCCCCGGACTTTCAATGTATTACGACATTTCGTTCGACGCCGACTACACGGCAGTCGTGACCGCGGTAAGCACGGGCAATGCCCCCATTGAAGTGTTCATTTACGACTCCGATGGCCATATCGCGCGAGGCACGGGGCGAGGAACGGCCAAGACGGCAACCATGGACGTGTACCGCACAGGCGTCTTCCGGGTGGAAGTTCGCAACATGGGCGACGCGCCGACGACTTTTGTCATTAACACTAATTGAAGCCTGCTGAACATCAACGAGGCGAGCGGAGGCCAACGGCCCCGCTCGCCTGTTTCATTGCGCCCTGCCGATTTGCCTCATGGGCCTGGACGCGCCTCTGGACATCGCCACAACTTCTTGCTAGGCATACTCTGTTGAGACGTAATCCAGCCCGCCCTCCCGGAGGCGGGTCTTTCTCGAAGATCTCCTCACAACGTCGGGCGGGGAGTGGGCAAAGGGAGTGGAGTGAGCGATGACGCACACCGTTTGCGAACCGTGCCATGACTGCAAATACACCGATTGCGTGGCGGTCTGCCCGGTCGAGTGCTTCTATCAAGATGACAAGATGCTGTACATCGATCCGAATGACTGCATCGACTGCGAGGCGTGCGTGCCGGAATGCCCGGTCGAGGCCATCTTCGTGGAAGCCAACGTGCCGGCCCAGTGGACGCACTACACGGAAATGAACGCGACCAAGGCCGCAGAGATCAAGGCCGCGGGCACAGGCCATATCACTGAGAAGCAGGATGCCAAGGAAGGGCCGGAATGTAAGAAGAAGTAGCGTCGATTTTAGCCAGGCAGACCTGGAGACAAGGAGACTTGGAGACAAGGAGTTTAGTGCTTCTCCTTGTCTCCAAGTCTCCTTGTCTCCAGGCCTCCAAGCTTCCCTGTCTCCTTGCCATCTCACCAATGACAGGCGTTCTTCTCATCCAACTCGGCACGCCTGACGCTCCCACTTCACAGGCCTTGCGGCCTTACCTTCGACAATTCCTCGGCGACCCGCGTGTCATCGAAGTGCCGCGCTGGAAGTGGTGGCCGATTCTGCAACTCATTCTGCTGCGCCGGCCGAAAAGCTCGGCTGCCAAGTATGCCAATATCTGGGACCCACTCACAGGTTCGCCTCTGTTACATTGGACAAAGCGGCAGGCGGAAGAACTTGCCAAGGTCTTGCCGAATGTGCCTGTCCGCTTCGGCATGCAAGTCGGCAACCCGCCGGTCGCGACGGTTGTTGGGGAGATGATTCGCAGCGGCGTCGAGCGCTTGATTGTCGTGCCCATGTATCCGCAGTACAG
>DASRAT010000298.1:0-8538 GCA_035638015.1 Gemmataceae bacterium
AGCGTCTTCGAGGTGGTCGCGCAGCTTGGCCACGTCTTCAAGCTTGGAATCTTTGCGATCGCCGGCTTTGCCGCTGGATGCTTGCGACGGATCGGGCGGGCCCGGCGTGGCGCCCGGCGGCGGCGGTTGATCGGTGGGATCGCCGCCCTTGGCCTTGGCGGCTTGCTCCAATGTGCCCGGACCTTTCTTGGGACTGGCATTATCCGCCAACTCAGTGCCTTTGGTTTGGCCAGGGGGCGCGGAGGCCAAGTTCTTGGGGTCCGGATCGCCTCCGCCTTTTTGTTGACCTAAATCCATTTTGGGATCTGCGTCCGGCGATCCCTTGCCTTTGGCTGCGCCATCATTGTTAGGTCCACCCTTGGGGCTGCTCTTGGCAGCATCACCTTTGCCGTCTTTTTTCTCGCCGGGTGGCGGCTGGCCTGCTGCCGCATCACCGGGGCCTTTGCCATCGCCAGCCGCCGATTTGGGCTGATCGCCCGAGCCGCCTTTGTTTCCCTTGCTCGCGCCCGCCTGATTATCCTTGTTTTGATCGCCCGGCTCTTTGCTGTCGCCAGCGCCTTCCTTTTGCTGCGGCTCGCCGCCCTTGGCATCGCCGCCGCTGCCGTCCTGCGGGCCTTTTTCTTTGGCCTCGCCGTTGGGCTGCTCGCCGGGTTTGGCTTCACCCTTGTTGCCGGCGCCATCCATAGCTTTTTGAACTGCATCCGCTTGTTTTTTAAGATCATCTTGTTCCTGGCTTGCTCCCCCTTGGCTGCCGGCGCCACCGTTCGCCTTATTCTCGGCTTCGGCCTGCGTGTTTTGATTCTTCAAGGCCTCGTCTTGTTGTCCCTGCTTTTGTCCAACCCCATTTTCGGCCGCCTGTCGATCCTGTTCAGCCTTTTTCTTGTCCGTCTCCGATGGCGTAATGGTCAACTTGTACCGCATGCTTTGGCCGAGGTTGCCATCTTTGCTGGGGTAATCGCAGTTATCGTGGGCTTCGATCCAGTACTCCAACTCCATGCCTGCGGCCAACGGGAATGGATCGCCGGTGGCGGTTTGGACTTTGTCGAGCGCAAGGAAATCACTGTAATCGAGCTTGAGCGGATACTTACCGTTGACGAGCTGGAATGACATTCCCTGCCGATACGGCTTCGCCTTCAACTCGGGCATTGGCCCGACTGCCTTCAGCAACTTGAGCCGCAGTTGCATTGACTTGACGCCGAAATCGTCCGTGGCATAGCCGTCGACAACAAGGGTGCCGTTGGCCGGCAATGACAAATCCTGAGCGGGCTTGGTCATCACCACCTCGGGCGCCAGATCGGGAATGACCTCGATCTTGGACGCCTGGCGATCGACGTTTTCCTCGCCCTCTTTCGATTTGAAGTGGATGCGGAACTCGCCGCTTTGGTCCAGCAGCCACTTGAAACGCCAGGCTTCGGGATCGCCTGGTACCGGTTCGCCCGCCAAATCGAGTTTGACGCCGCCCTGCTTCAATTCCATAACGCACTGCTGCAACGTGCGATTGGTGCGCACGGTCAATGTCACTTCCGTGCCGCGCATCTCCTTGATGCTGGGGCGGACGTTTTTGTCGAAGACGACTTTTTTATCCTTGGTCTTGAGGTAATCGCGGAATTTGAAAGCCGCCTCGAAACGCAGCACCTGCGGGGCGGCGTGCACGTCAACGCGGTACTCGCCGACCTCGGGCAATTGAGCGTCGCCGCCGGTGATCTTGTACCAGAAGCCGCCGCGGACCTGATCGGCATGGACCGTGGTTGTCCATACCCCGTCGGCATCGCACAACAGCGGCCGTTCTTCAAAGGGCTCGTTTTTGTGGTAACCGAAATGCAGCTTGAGGGCGTCCTTGTGATTGAGCGGCGGCACAAAGCCGTCGGCCTGGACGCGGAAAACGACCGGCTGATTGGGAGGCACGGCGACGTTGCCGCCTTCGGGTTTCAAAAGGGTGAGGGTCGTGCGCAAGGCGATGCGTTTGGAAAAATCAAGTGGGAAAAATGCCCGCTGAAGCAGCGACCACGCCTGCCCCGGGGAGGCGATCAACCAACCTATTTGCAGGAGCAGCAACACGCCCGCAATCCCGCCCAGCCACCATAGTGACTTGCCGCTGATGGCCCGCTCCGTGTCGGCATGGGATAGATCCTTGGCGGCGCGGCGGCCTAGTGAGCCACGGATGACCGGGGCCAACGGCTCTGCACGCAGGTCGAGCCAATTGATGATGCTGTTCTTGGCATCTGGGACGGTCTGTTCAAGCTGCCTGGCGAGGAAATGGGGATTGACGCTGCTGAGCAGCCACCTGGCCGCGACGACGGCGCCGACAATCAGTGCGGCCATGAACACGCCCCAGCAAACCACGCGAACGCTGGTGGGCAGGTCCAAAAACAAATCGGTGAGCGACATGCTCAAGCCGTAGGCAAGAACGACGGCGCCCAGAAGCAGAGCCCAGGCCGCGGCGTCAAAGCCGAGCAGGCGGCGGCGTGCGTGGGCAAGCTGCTGCTCCACGAACGACTCGTATTGCGGAACGGCACTGGACTTGACGGGAGTGTGTTGCGCGGTGGCCATCGATCGTATCCCTCGACAGGCTTCCCCACGAACATTATAGCTTTAATCCAGGCTTGGACGGAAGGGGCATGTCAAGGTTGGCGAAAACGCGCCGCAAAAAACTTGCGATAGGCCCAATTTGTCGGCGGGCCGCGACTGAGCCGCCTTTCACGCCTTTTGCTGGGCCCTCAGCCAAAGTTCCAGCATCATTTTGGTAAACCCGTCTGTGCGCAGCCAGGCCAGGCGGTTGGTCGCCGGGGCCGGCACGAAATGCCAAGCCACCTTCAGCAGAAGATCGCCCGCCTGAAACGGCTTGATCCACGTCGTCGTTCCCGCCAGATCGATGCAATCCAACGAGCCATCCTCGAAGAACTTGAAACGCAAACTGGAGTTGTATTTTTCGGTGTCAAACCAAAAAGAATAGACCAGGCAAAACTCGCCGCTCTCCAAACACTTGGTTTTCGTGCAGACGATTTTGTCGAGCTTCGAGGTCGGATGCATGAACCGGGCGATAACGGTTTTGTGATCGTCGATCAGATTCTGAGCCTTGGTAAATCCCGGCGTTTCCCCGGCCGCCGCTGCCGAGACAACCGCCAAGAGTAAGGCCACACAAACGGCAAACTCTGCCGGCCTTGCCATCTCATGTCGTGTCATTGACTGCTTCCTTTGTCAAATAGGGCTGAATCCCCAGAATATGCGGCCTGCCTGCCTCCGCTGGAGGTCCTCGCCATGGGGATGGAAGCCTTGTTGTTCATATGATAACGGCGAGGTCAATGGGGTCGCCGGACATTGGATTATCGTGGGCGCCTGTGTTAGACTGCCCCAGGTTTGCATTCGCTGGCCCATCGGAGAAAACGCACCATGCCTGTCATAGAAACGCAACAGCTCATTAAAAACTACAGGCGCATTCAGGCCCTCAAGGGCGTGAGCATTGAAGTCGAAAAAGGCGAGATTTATGGCCTGCTCGGCCAGAACGGCGCCGGCAAGACGACGCTCATCAAGGTGTTGCTCGGCATCACGCGGGGCTGGGAAGGCGAGGCCAAACTGCTCGGCCAGCAGGCCGGCCGCCCCGAGGTGCGCTCGCGCATAGGCTATCTCCCCGAGGACCATCAATTCCCCGATTACCACACCGGCTACAGCCTGCTTGACTTTTATTGCCAACTGCTCGGTGTCTCGCGTGGCGACCGCCAAAAGCGCATCCCAGAAATGCTCGACAAGGTCGGCCTCATGGGCCGCATGCATTACAAATTGCGGACTTATTCCAAGGGCATGAAACAGCGCGTCGGCATAGCCCAGGCCATGGTTCACAATCCCGAAGTCATCTTTCTTGATGAGCCCACCGACGGCGTTGATCCCATTGGCCGCCGCGAAATCCGTGAGATCATGATGCGGCTCAAGGATCAGGGCGTGACCATCTTCCTCAATTCCCACTTACTCGGCGAAGTGGAACAGATCTGCGACCGTGTGGCGATCTTGCAAAAGGGGCAGGTCATTCGCGAAGGCAGCATTGCTGAGCTAACCCGCCAGCGCGGGTTGTTCCAGGTCGGCCTGGCGCCTGACCAGCAATTGCCCAAGGAAGAGCTTGCCAAAATTGGCTTCGACGCACAATTCCGCGGCGAGTTCTGGGAGATTGGACTTACCGATGGCCAATCCATTGACTCAGTCGTTGATCTGCTCCGCGGCCGGGGCTTGAGCGTTCGCCATCTGGTTGAAAAACGTCAGACGTTGGAAGAGTTGTTCATGAAAACCGTGGATGCCGCGGAACCGGGCGTGGACCGCCGAGCCATCCGAAACGCCGGTGAGCCTGGGGCGCCTTCCCAGGCCATCCGCAAATAACTTGGGTAAACCATCGATTCTTTCGATCCTAAAGGTGAGTTGCAGATCATGAAATACCTGGCCATTCTCAAAGACTCTATGCGCGAAGCCATTGACACCAAGGTTTTTTATGCCCTGGCCGTGCTGTCGCTGCTTGTCGTCGTGATTGTGGGCAGCACGTCCTACACTGCGGTTGATGCCGAAACTGCGTTCCAGTCTATCGTCGAGCAGGGCGTGTTTCACACCATTTATGCCGATAAAGGCAACAGCCCCATTCCCCACGGCAGCGACGAACAATATAGGGTTCGGGATGTAAAGGCGCTGACGCAGGCATCCGAGCCCAGTGGTTGCGACCATTCATTCACCCTTGTGGTGGCTGAATCTGCGCCTTACGGTTTCCACGACACGGTGCAGTTTTGGGCCTCCAAGGCCGACATTCGTGGCAAACGCCGACGCTACGGCTCGGATGGGGAAATCACTGCTCGCGTTTCGGATGCGGAAATGACGGAGTTTCTGAAATACCAGTTCTGGATGGCAGGCAATCTCGATATCGTTGAAATCAAGAAAACCGCTGCTGTTGAACCGGACTCCAAAGCCAAGCTAAGCGGCAGCTATACCTTTGAAGTAAAGACAAAAGGCCATGCAGGTGTGCGCGGCTGGCGACACGACGTTAGTTTGCTGTTTGGGCTGTTGACTTTGCCTCCGGCGTTGTTTCAGACGACCTTGAGCAAAAGCGTTTTCTACATTGAAAACACGCTTTTCGGTGGTTTCGGCGCCTGGGTGGCGATCTTGGTGGGTGTCATCATCACGGCGTTTTTCATTCCCAACATGCTGCGCAAGGGCACCATCGACATGCTGTTGGCCAAGCCGATTCACCGCGGCACATTGCTCATTTACAAATACATCGGTGGCTTGACGTTTGTTTTTCTAAGTTCGGCGATCGCCATCGGCAGTTCCTGGTTGGTGTTGGGCCTGCGCTCGGGGATTTGGTCGCCGGGCTTTCTGGTGATGATTTTCGTGGTCACGTTCTTCTTCGCCATTCTCTATTCCATTTCCACGCTGTTCGGCGTGCTCACGCGCAGCCCCATCGTGGCAATTCTGGCAACGTGCATGATCTGGTTCGTGCTTTTCCTGCTCGGGTTGGCCTATCAAGGCGTTTCCGCCTTGAAAAAAGAAGAGATGGTCGTCAAGGAAATGGAAGAAAACGGTTGGGGGTGGGTGTTTACGACATCCGACGTTGTCCATTTCGTCCTACCGCGGACCAGCGATCTTGACGTGTTGTCAGCGAAAATGTTGGCGCAGGTCTTGACCGAGGGAGAACGCAAATCTGCTCGCCTCGACTTGCTGCCCGATGTCACCTGGGGAGAAAGCCTGGGCGCCTCGTTTGTTTTCATCGCCATCATGCTGGGGTTGGCCACATGGCGCTTCAGCCGCAAGGACTACTGACGCCCCATGGATCACATCTTCCAACGCTGCATCCGCCCCGCCTGCGCCGCCACCAGTGCCGTGGACGATACGTCCTTCGTCTGCCCCAAGTGCGGCGATTTGATGGACGTGGCTTACGACTGGAACAAGCTGACGCCGCCGAAATCGCTGCGCGATTTTGAGGCCAAGTGGGCAGATCGCGCTAATCCGCTGAGCTTTAGCGGCGTCTGGCGTTTCCGGGAATTGCTGCCGTTTGCGTCGCCCGAGCAGATCATGACTATCGGCGAAGGCCAAACGATTTTGCAAAAGGCAGACGCCGTCGCGCAATACGTCGGTTTGGACCCAGGCCACTTGTTCCTTCAATACGAAGGGATGAACCCCTCCGGCAGCTTCAAGGACAACGGCATGACTGCCGCGTTCACGCACGCCCGCATCGTCGGCGCCAAGCGAGCGGCGTGTGCCTCGACGGGCAACACCAGCGCTTCGTTGGCCGTTTTCTGCTCCGCCACCGGTTTGATGCGGGCCATCATTTTCATCGGCAGCGGCAAGATTTCGTACGGCAAACTCGCCCAGGCTCTGGACCACGGCGCCTTGACGGTCCAGATCGCCGGCGATTTCGACGATGCCATGCAGCGCGTTCAGCAAGTCGCCAAACGGCTCGGCATTTATCTGGTCAACAGCATCAATCCGTTTCGGCTCGAAGGCCAGAAGACAATTATCTTCCGCGTGTTGGAAGCGCTGCGCTGGGAAGCGCCCGATTGGATCGTCGTGCCCGGAGGCAATCTCGGCAATGTCAGCGCTTTCGGCAAAGCACTGAGCGAACTGGCCGATTTGGGTTTGCTCACGAAATTGCCACGTCTGGCCGTCATCAACGCTGCCGGCGCCAACACGTTTTACCAACTATATGAGCGCTTCAATCTGCGCTGGAACGGCGGCCAACCCGACGCCAATCTGACCGACGGTTATTATCGCGGGCTGGACGCCGAGAAAATCCGGGCGGCGACAATTGCCAGCGCCATCGAGATCAATCGACCGGTCAATCTGCCCAAGGCGTTACGTGCTCTTGATCGCTGCGGCGGCGTGGTCCGCGAGGCCAGCGATCAGGAGATTCTCGACGCCAAGGCCAAGGTTGGGGCAGGCGGTTTGGGCTGCGAGCCGGCGTCAGCGGCAAGCGTCGCGGGTGCCCGGAAACTGCGCCGCGAGGGTATCATTGACAAGGGCGAACGCGTGGTCTGTATTTTGACGGGGCACCAATTGAAGGATCCTACGGCGACGGTGGCGTATCACAGCACGGATCAGAAGACGTTTGACGAGGTGCTGGGCCATCGCGGCGTGCGGCGGGCGACGTTTGCCAACCGGGCGGTGCAGGTGCCGAATGAGCTGGAGGAGATTATTCGGGCGATTGAGGTTTACTCCTGATGAATAAAGCCGCGGCGCGAGCCATAATTGACGGCATGGCTATACCGCCGGCACAGTCTCAGGCTGCACGCCGGACAATTGTTCGTGCGACGGCGTCGGAGGAGATCGATATCGTTGCAGTCAAAAACGGAGACATCCTCATCACGCGGCAAAGGGCGGGCAACGTCGGCAAACAGGTGTTTGAGGACACTATTTCGCCAGACGGCACCAAAATCGTCGTCCAAAAAGCCTATGATGACGCGGGCAATCTCGTCCATTACGATCCCAAAGGAGGGACGCCATGAAAGCAACTGCAATTTCCCCTGCCCAAGCGCTTCGGGAAGTCCTCCGGGGCGAACGGCCCCTCAATGACCTGAACGACATTGGTATGTGTTTCCACATTGAACAAACCGCCGATGGCACGCGGTGCTGGGTGGACAACCCTCAGCAGATTACCGTAATTGCAAGTTTGGCCGACCTCGCACACGGATTGTTGGCATTATTGCACGATCCGAGCGCTTTGCGGGAATGGGCATTATTTGTGAATGCCAGCGATGTGGATTTCGATCCAGAAGGGCAAACTGCTGGCGAAGCGCTCTTGGAAGCAATTCACGATGCTAGCTTTGGCAACCGCATCGAATCCCGTGTATTGGCAGAAGTTAGAGGAATTGCCAAGTAAAATTCTGCCGACTTTCTGGTTCATGATCTCGGAACCTACACAATGAAAACCCTCATCGCCGTCAACGGCGCCTGCGGCCGCATGGGCCAACGCATCGTCCAACTGGTCCGCGAAGACAAAGAGCTTCAGCTGGCCGCCGCCCTCGATATGCCGGGCCATCCGCAGCAAGGCCGCGACATTGGCGAAGTTGCGGGCATTGGCGCGATTGGCGTCTTTGTCAGCAATTTCCTGCCCGCCGAGCAGCGCGTCGATGTGCTGATCGACTTCTCGCTTCCCGAGGGCACGATGTCGGTCCTGCCGGTCTGCGTCGAGCGCAAGATTCCCATCGTGGTGGCAACTACCGGCCATTCACCTGCTCAGAAACGCGACATCGAAGCGGCGGCGCATCACACGGCATTGCTGATGGCGCCAAATATGAGTTTGGCCGTCAATGTGCTGATGTATTTGTGCAAGCAGGCTGGCGCCTTGTTGAAAGATCGCAATTTCGACGTGGAAATCCTTGAACGCCATCATCGTTTTAAGAAAGATTCGCCCAGCGGCACTGCGTTGCACATTGCGCGAATTTTGCAGGAGGCAATGGGGCAGACGGAGTTGCGCCACGGCCGCGAGGGGTTGGTGGGTGAACGGCCGCTCCACGAAATCGGCGTCCATGCCGTCCGTGTCGGCGACAATGTCGGTGAGCACACCATTGT
>DASRAT010000299.1:0-2417 GCA_035638015.1 Gemmataceae bacterium
CCAATGGTGTAGGACACCAGCGCTTCGGGCAGCACCGCGAAGGGCAGCACCACCATGACATCTGGCGACACATACGGCCGAGACTTGGTAACGGGGTGCAACGGAACATTGCGGTAATACAGATTCATGTTGGTATATACCCGGAATTCGGGCCTGGGCGCCAAATGGGCTTTCACGCCCCAATGGAGGTACTGCGTCCAAATGACATGCAGATTGGCCTCGCCCATTTCTTCTTCCTCCTCGTCTTCATAAAGAATGGGCAAATCCGGAGTTCGTCCCGCCAACGGCAGTTTTTGCGGCGGCCATTGCGTCTGTGCTACTCTGGTCATGGCGAATTTCCTCCAAGTTAGAAGCGCGAAAGCCTCGCCCAATAACCGCCATCTGCGGCATTGCCTGGCCGCCGTTCCGCCTCATCCGTCAACGCCAACCACGCCATGGCTTGCATGACACTCCGCACAATCTCCTGGTTCTCTTGCGGCTCAATGCTGCACGTCGAGTATACCAGTTTGCCGCCGGGTTTCAGGCGGTTAACGGCCTGGTGCAGCAATTTTGTTTGCAGCTTCGCCAAATCCGTCAGGTCAGTTTCATGCAGCCGCCAGCGCGCTTCCGGGCGTCTGCCCAGAACGCCGGTGTTGCTGCAAGGCGCATCGACAAGAATGGCGTCGAAAGGCCCTGCTGGCAGGACAGGGTTTTCGCTCGACTCTAGCCGCCGCGTTTCAATGATTGTCACTCCAAGGCGATTGGCCAGCTCTCTCAATGTTTGCAATCGCCCGTCGTCAATATCGCAAGCCACGATACGGCCTTGATTTTGCATCAACTCCGCCAAGTGTGTCGTCTTACTTCCAGGCGCCGCGCACAAATCCAAAACATAATCGCCGGGTTTGGGCGCCAGTGCACTGGCGATGTTCATCGCCGATTCGTCCTGAACCGCGAACCAACCTTCGTCATAGCCAGGCAATTCACGCACCTGGCCGTGTTCTGCGAGGCGAATCGCTTGCGGGTGTTCGCCCGGTTCCGCCTCGATCCCGGCGGCGCCCAAGGCGGCCAGCAACGTGGGCCGGTCCGTTCGCAAAGTATTGCAACGGAGCCACAGCGGCGGTGTCGCAGCAAACCAAAAGCCAAGCCGCAAGCACTCTTCCCATCCAAAACGCGGCAGCCAGCGAGCGACTAACCACGTCGGCAAGGCGAATCCCGCCGCCAGATATGATACCGGATTGTCAGCAGGAGAGGGAAGCACGGCTTTGGCCAGGCGGCGATAGCGGCCACTTTCCAACGGCAACGCATCCTGGGCGGGTTGCTCGACGATGTCGGGGGTGAGCAAGCGATCAACGTTGCGCAGGACGCCGTTGACGAAGCGTTTCATGCCGGCGCCTACCAACTCCACGGTTGCATGCACTGCAGCGTGGGCGGGGATACGCGACAAGAATGCAAGCTGAAAAACGCCGAGCCGAAGCGTTTCCTGGATCGCTTCTTTGCCGCCGCCAAGCGGCCGTTCGATGAAGGGATTCAGCAAAGCGTCGAGCGTGGCCCGGCGGCGTAAAACGCCATAGGCAAGTTGCGATGCGAGCCGCCGATCGGGGCCGGCAATGGACGACTTAGCAAGCTGTTGGTTGAGTATCTCCTGCACAAAGGCGTCATGCCGGCGGCAGGCGAGCAGAACCTCCAGGGCAACGTGACGGGCGGTCATGATTGCTCCGGGCCGAAATGATCGCCTGGTGCGATGGGTTTGCCACGCAAAAAATCGGCGGCTGTCATTCTTCGCTTGCCTGCGGGCTGAAGTTCATCAATCGATAATAATCCCGGGGATTTGGCCGCGATCAAAAGTCGAGTGCCTACGGCCACCGCCTGGCCAGGTTTGAATTCGGCATCGAAAGCGGCCGCTAAACCAGCCCTGCAAATAATGATTCGCATCGGCGTTTGACCCGCCGAATGCAAAAAGGTGTAAGCCGTCGGCCACGGCTGCATTGCCCGGATTTGATTGCAGACTTGAACTGCCTCTTTTGTCCAGTCGATCAATCCCATCTCCTTGGTCAGCTTTGGCGCCTTGGTCACTAGCGACTTTTCCTGTGGCATGCCCGGGACAGGCCCCGCTGCCATACGGTTCACGCTTTCTAATGCCAGTTTTGCGCCCAAGGGTCCCAACCGCGTCTCCAGTTCGCCGGCAGTTTCATCGGGAAGAATGTCAACCGCTTCCTGTGCCAGAATATCACCTGCATCTAAGCCGACGGACATGCGTATAATGGTGACCCCCGTGCGTTTCTCGCCGTGGTAAATTGCCCAGGCAATCGGGGCTGCCCCTCGGTACTTCGGCAAAAGCGAGGCGTGCACATTGATCCCGCCTTGCTTGGCAACTGCCAACACTTCCCGCGACAAAATCTGACCGTAAGCCGCAACTACCAAGAGGTCGGGTTGTAAGG
>DASRAT010000300.1:0-7789 GCA_035638015.1 Gemmataceae bacterium
AATAAACGTACTTGGCCATATTGATTCATTCCTGAGAAAATGCGTCCGTGCCCGCAAAACCGGCGGGGCAGACATGGGGGAGTTTTACGGATTGGGGGCGGAAATGGCGATGAGCGGATGCTTGCAACGTGAATTGACAGAGTCACTGCACGCCGTAAAATTCAAGGAGCACCCAAAGGCGCTGTCCCGCAATTGTAGCCATGATTAATACAGGGAACTGAACACATGACGGTTGAGCAATTTCGCAATCTCCGCGATGCGGTTCCGTTCCGGCCATTCACAATCCACCTGGCAGGTGGACGCGCTCTCTATGTGCCTCATCGAGATTTTGTCTCCCAGTCGCCCGGCGGACGGACGATTATTGTCTACCAGTCTGCCGAGGCTTTCAGCATTGTGGACTTGTTTTTGGTGAATGAACTCGTCGTTCAGCCTATTGGGTCCGACGACAACCCCGGCGGAAATAATGGTCCAACGAAGCCTGTCGGACAGAACTGAGAGGATTCTCACGATGACGCAAACGGAAACTACCCTTGCTGATTTGTACGAAGCGGACGAAACCGCCTGGCTTGACGCCATGGCGGAATTGATCCGCTGCGGGGATCACTCTAGCTTGGACTACACCCATCTACAGGAGTACCTTGCCGACATGGCCATTCGTGATCGTCGTGAAGTCAAGAGTCGGTTGATTGCCTTGATTGCTCATATTCTCAAGTGGATTCATCAGCCTGACCATCGCACGGGGAGTTGGCGGGTAACCATCGACGAACAACGAAATGAACTCGTGGACATTGCCAGTCAAGGCGTTTTGAGGAATCACGCGGAGGCCATATTGGCGGAAGCCTATGAAAGGGGCGTGAATTGGGCCAAGCATGAAACCGGCCTGCCCGCGGAGACCTTTCCAGCGGAGTGCCCGTATACTTTGGATCAATTGCTATCGGTTGATCTAACTGCGAACGAGACTTGAAGCATTGCTGTTAATGACAGCGCTCAGTGGGCGACCGCCACAGCATTGCGTCCCAGCACCACCGCCAACTTCTCCAAGGTCCGCGTCAAATCCTCGCGATCTTCTTCGGGCAATTCATGCAAATGTTCCACGATGCGGCTGACGCTGGCGTCGCGGTAATCGGTCAGGGCCTTTTCGCCCGAGGGCGTCAGGCAGACGTCGATCTTGCGTTTGTCGCGGGAATTGATGCGGCAGGAGATCAGCGGATGATCGCGGTCTTCCAGGGAGCGGATGATGCGCGACATTTGCGCCGGCAGGACGCCGAGCACACGTTGGATGTCGCCGACGATCATGCTGTCGCGGTTGGTGAGGATGGATAGCGTCAGGAACTCGACTTCTTTGAGGTCGGCGACGCGGCGGCGGCCACGGAGCGTGGACAGGCCGATTTGGGTGACGACGTCAAATAGATCCTGGGCAATCTCTTCGACGCGCAGGGCGGTGCCACTGGCCATGGATGCTCTTCCCTTCGCGCCTTTGCCGACACCGCAGCTGGGTGGAGCGAGTTTCCTCGTTCCGGCAGGGATGGGCCTGCAATTTAGTCGGCCGCAAACGCGCGTTCCTTTATGATAACTATTGACAATGGTGTGTCAATTGGAAAGCGCTGCATATGGCGGGGTTGGGGCAAGATAGGCCTGAGTGTGCCGAATTTGACGGTTTTGCCGGTTGGCGCTTGGGCAGGTTGGCGATTGTTCACAGCGAGTAAGCGAGCACCAAAACCAATACGCCAATCATTCCCAGGACCAACAAGATGTAGATCCAGTTGGCGCTGAGAGCGGCGTTGACTGCCCGGTACCAACGTTGCCAGGGCGCCAAAAGGCGCTGGGTTTTGGCTTCGTCCATCAGCAAACCGCGATATTCTTCCAGCAGTTTGCGGCCGGCAGTCCAATCAAGGGCCAGGGCGATGCGGTGATCGTCGTCGAGCGACTTGAAATGGTCGGCTACCGGCTCCTGGCTGTTGCGTGCCACGATGCGATAACCAACTTGACCTGGCTGCCCGAACAAATCCGGCATCTCGATGATCAAATCGTCAATGGCATGCAGCAACCGTGTCAGCTCGGCATCCTCCGCGGATTTGGTCAGGCGACGGCGCGGGCGGTGGAGATACTTGCCGGCGCGGGACCAGGCTCGGGCCAGTCGGCGTGTCCAAAGAATGCGCTCGTAAAGCTCGCGGCGAGTGCCGGCCAGATGCAAGTCCGAGGCGGACAGATAAAAGACCTTGCGTTTGGGCGGGGCCACTGGCTGGACGACGTCCGGCAATGCGACGGCCTCTGCAACTGGCTCTGCTACAGGGATGCCAAGAGGAATCGCCATGGGTGGCGGCACTTCGCCATCATTAACACCACGCACCGGCGGTGGGGCAGCGGCTGTCTGCCATTGCAGGGGCGTCGCGATAATCGGCGTTTGTGCCGTGTCGTTGTCGATTTTCGTCGGCATCCGTGAGGACGGCGCCGTGGGCAGTTTGCGAAAGTGGGCCGCGTCGTAGGCCTTTTTGCGTTCGAGATCGGTCAAGCAATCAAACGCCTTGGCCAGTTGCGTCATGGCTTCCGTGGCCAACATCGGCTGCGAAAGCTGATAAGACCGCACCAGCATCAGCTTTTCGTGGACTCGCTCTTCAATCGCGTCGATGTCCGTTTCTCCCGGCGGCAGGCCAAGAAGCGCGTAGTGATCCGGCGGCCACAAGCCCGGCGGCAAGCCGAACCAGGTGCCAATCTGTCCCACGTCCATAGTGGCGGTTTCTCGGGTCATGGCGCCCAGAACGTTCCGATGTGAGGGGACCAAAAAACCTATCGCAGGCCAACAACGGGAATGTTGCTGCCGCACTGCTTTCCTTTATAGCATGTTTTGGGGCAAGAGCGAAATGTAAAGAATTCGAGAAAACGCGCGGCTGCTTGCGGACGTGGCACTGGCCCATAAAGTAGCCGGCACCATTCCTGTCTTCATGACGGACGCCGCCAAGGAAACATTGCCATGAGCGACCCCGCTGCCGCGCCTCAACTTCGCCGCTCCATGGGCTTTTTCGATTTGGTGCTTTTCGTTGTCCTAACCAGCTTCGGCATCATGTGGTTCGCCAAGGCGGGGGAAGCGGGCGCTGTCGGCGTCACGCTGTGGATTGTCGCTGGTTTGGTTTTCTATTTGCCGTTGGCGTTGTGCGTGATCGTTTTGTCCGCGCGTTACCCTGGCGAGGGTGGTCTGTATTGCTGGAGCCAGCGGTCCTTTGGCGACTTTGCCGGTTTCATTACCGGGTGGACCTACTGGGCCTGTATCCTGCCGTTTTTGCCTGGCGTGCTTTATTTCATCGCTGGCAGCGCGTTGTTTTTGGGTGGCGATCGCTGGATGGGCCTTATCAAGGATCCGGCGTACTTCATTACCGTGTCGCTGCTTTGCTTTGCTTTGACGACGGCTCTTAACATCATCGGGTTAAACGTCGGCAAATGGCTTCACAATGCCGGCGCGTTGGGCACCTGGTTGCCTGCGCTGGGATTGATGGCACTGGGTTTTATTTCTTGGGCACGGCACGGCTCGGTCACCGACCTTTCGGCCGAGCGGTTCATGCCTGCTTTTAATCTCAAGGAAGCGGCCCTGTGGCCAATCCTGGTGATGAGCCTGACAGGGTTGGAGGCTGCCAGTATTTTGGGGGATGAGATCAAGGACACGCAAAGAAGGCTTCCGATTGCTCTTGTCTTTGCCGCGATTCTGGTCATTGTCACGATGGTTGCTGGCACGCTCGCAGTGCTGGCAGCACCGCCGACCGTCGAACAGGAGGGCGCGCCCGCCTTCATGGGGGCGTTTGAAAATGTGTCGTCTCGTGCGGGAGTGGGCGGGCTGTTGCCGATCGTCGCGGTGCTGGTGGTGGTTGGCCATCTCGGCAAAGTCAGTGCCTGGAGCGCCACGGCGGCCCGGCTGCCGTTGGTGGCTGGTGTGGACAAGAAGCTTCCCGCCGTATTTGCTCGACTCCATCCGCGCTGGGGCACGCCGTATGTCGCGCTGCTGGTCCAGGCCGTAATCGTGGCGGTGCTGATCGTGATCGGCGCGGCTGGCACGTCCACCGAAGGGGCTTACAACCTGTTCTTGGATTTGACGGCGGTGCTCACGCTTGTCCCATTTCTCTTTCTTTTTGCGGCGGCGATCAAAGTTCAGTGCGGTGAATCAGGACCGGGAAGAATGCAGACGCCGCTGGGCCGAGGCGTTGCTGCATTGCTGCTGGTTGTTGGCCTGGCAACGACCGCGGTGTCGATGATCCTGGCGGTGATTCCGCCCGAACAAGAGGAGTACAAGGCGCTCCATGTGGCCAAGGTGGCTGGTTTGTCGGGGCTTGTGGTTGGCTGCGGGGTGGCGATTTATTTTCTGGGGCGTAAGCGGTAGCCTCCGGGTAGGCCGGCCTTCCCAGGCCGGCCTGGGAAGGCCGGCCTACAAATTGACTCCCAGATTGCAATGGATTATCCGCCGGCCCAGGTGTATAAGTCAGGTAGCCTTCCAACCTGAACATCAAGCCATGCATTGCTTTTCGAGGATCTCCCCCATGACGCGCTCTCTTTTGTTGATCGCCTGCTTCGTTGCAAGTGGCCAAACCGCTGCGGCTCAAGACAAAGCCCCCACCGTTCCCGCTGACGTGAACTTCTCGGACCACGTCGCGCCAATCGTCTTCAACAACTGTGCCTCGTGCCATCGGCCCGGCGAGACCGGGCCGTTTTCACTGCTGACTTACAAAGACGTGCGCAAACGCGGCAAACTGATTCAGGAAGTCACCGCCAGCCGTTACATGCCGCCGTGGCATCCCGCTCCGGGCTTTGGCGAGTTTCAGCATGAACGCAGGCTTTCCGATGCGCAGATCGCGGTCATCAAACGCTGGGTCGATACCGGTATGGCTGAAGGGGTCGAAACCAAGCTGCCGAAGTTGCCGGAGTTTCCTCAGGGCTGGCAGCTGGGCACGCCCGATCTGATTGTGTCGATGGACCGGGCTTTTGAAGTACCAGCCACAGGCCGCGATATTTACCGCAATTTTGTGTTGCCGCTCAATCTCAAGGAAGACAAATGGGTGACGGCCATCGAGCTGCGGCCGTCGGCTCGGTCTGTGGTCCATCACGTTTTGTTTTTCGTGGACACCACAAGCGGCTCGCGTGCCAAGGAGCCTGCCACGGGCCAACCCGGTTTCGCCGGCATGGGCTTCGGCGTCGGCAAAGATCTGAATTCCATTACCTCCGGCGGCCTGGGCGGTTGGGCAGCCGGTGGCATCGCTTACCATTTGCCTCAGGGACTCGCCCGCGCCTTGCCCAAGGGAGCGGACCTGGTTTTGCAGACGCATTTCCATCCGTCCGGCAAAGCGGAGAATGAAAAGACCACGGTCGGCCTCTACTTCGCCAAGGAAAAACCGAAACGGACGATCGTTAACTTCCAGGCGCCTCCCTTGTTCGGCGTGACCGTGGGCATCGACATTCCGGCAGGCGACAAGGCCTACAAGGTGCACGGCAAATTCAAAGTCCCCGTGGACATGGATTTGATCTCCGCCGGCGGGCACGCTCATTACATTTGCGAATCCATGAAGGTCAAGGCGACGCTGCCTGACGGCAATGTCAAGCAGTTGCTCTATATCCCCAAGTGGGATTTCAACTGGCAGAGCGAGTACCTTTACAAAGAGCCCGTGAGGCTGCCGAAGGGAACCTTGATTGAGGCCGATCTCATTTACAACAACTCCGCGGCAAATCCAGCCAATCCGTTTAGCCCGCCGAAACGCATCAAATGGGGAACGGCGTCCACCGATGAGATGGGCAGCATCCTTTTCAACGCCGTGCCGGTCCGCGAAAGCGACGTGGCGGCCCTGCGGCAAGGGATTCAACTGGAGCTGCTCAATGTTGACAATCTCAATAACCTGCTCAAGAAATTGAAGAAGAAGTAATCGGCGGAGGCAACCGGCCATGATGCTGCGCGTTTTTGCGGGTCTGATTGTGATGGTGGCAGCTGCGGTGCAATCGTTTGCGATTGCGCCGCAGGAAAAAACCACTGCCGAAGCATTCCTCGACATCACGGGCAAAACGCATTATCCGTTGGAGGTCAAAGACGCCAAGGCGGTCGTTTTGATTTTCGTCACCACCGATTGCCCGATCTCGAATTACTACACCTCTGAAATCAACGCCCTGGTGAAGGACTACGCCGGCAAGCCGGTGCGGTTCTTTGTCATTCATGTCGATCCTGATCTCAAACCGGCGGACGCGGCGGCGCATGCCAAGACCTATGGTCTCGATTGCACCATTCTGATCGACGCCAAGCATCGGTTGGTGAAAACCGCGGGGGTGACGATTACGCCCGAAGCGGCGGTGTTGACGCCCGATGGCAAGATTGTGTATCGCGGCCGCATTGACGATGTTTATGCGGAATTGGGCAAGCGGCGCATCGAGCCGGATCAGCGCGATTTGCGGGAGGCTTTGTCGCAGGTGCTGGCGGGGCAGGCGGTGAAGGTGGCGGAGACCAAGGCGGTGGGATGTCCGATTCCAAAGTTGCCTTGAAAGTAAGAACGGGATCTCATCGCGTACAATTCTACAAAGGCCGAAATCTGCTGCGCACTGTGAAACATAACGCCATGACCCCCACGTTCGCCATCCTCGGCGCCGGCGCCTGGGGCACCGCCATCGCCCTGGTGCTCGCCAAAGATCCTGCGCATCGCGTGCGTCTCTGGAGCGCCCGGCCCGAAAACGCCCGCATTCTCCATGAACGCCGCGAAAATGTCCGCCTTTTGCCTGGTGTGCCGATCCCGGACAGCATTCAACTGACCACTGACATTCGCGAAGCCGTGGCCGATGTTGATTTGGTGGTTGCGGCCATTCCCACGGTGCATTTGCGGGCCGCATTGGAGCCGATTGCCGCCGCCGTTCCGAAGGATAAGCCGATTCTCAGTCTCGCCAAGGGGTTGGAGAACCAGAGTTTTCTGCGGCCGACGGAGATTCTTCGGCAGGTGTTGAAAGTTCACCACGTCGCGGTGTTGAGCGGGCCCAGCCATGCCGAGGAGGTCGCTCGCAATTTGCCGACCAGTGTGGTCGTTGCCAGTGCCGATCTTGATCTGGCACGCTGGATACAGCAGCACTTTTCGACCGATCGCTTTCGGGTGTACACTAATCTTGATGTAATCGGCGTCGAGTTGGCCGGGGCATTGAAGAATGTCATCGGCATCGCCAGCGGCATCAGTGACGGGCTGGGGCTGGGAGACAACGCCAAAGCCGCTTTGCTGACGCGCGGCCTGGCTGAGATGACCCGTTTTGGCGTCGCCCACGGCGCTGAGCCGCAGACCTTTGCGGGCCTGGCTGGCATCGGCGATTTGATCACGACCTGCATGAGCAAGCATGGCCGCAATCGACAGGTCGGCGAATGGCTAGCACGTGGCGAAACGTTGGCCCAGATTTTGGCCCGCATGACCAATGTGGCCGAGGGTGTTTACACGGCCAAGAGCGTGCACGACCGCATTAACAGGATGGGTTTGCACATGCCGATTGTGTCGGAGGTTTACGCCGTGTTGTATGAAAACAAGAACCCGCTCGCGGCGGTCAATGATTTGATGGTGCGGGAGCCGAAACCGGAGGAGTAAAGTCCGAAGTCCGGTGTCCGATGTCCGAAGTCAAAACCTTCTGCGACATCGGACATCGGACACCGGACATCGGACAATGCTTAAACACGCTTTCAAGGAATGGGCTGCCATTTGCAAAGCGCTGGCCGAGGGCCGGCAGGGGCTGATTCTGCGCAAAGGCGGCATTGCGGAGCCGGGCGGCGATTTTCAGATTGAACACACCCGTTTTTGGT
>DASRAT010000301.1:0-2939 GCA_035638015.1 Gemmataceae bacterium
GACGTGGCTTTCTTCGGCCAAAAAGACGCCCAGCAGGTTCGCGTCATCCAGCAGATGACCGTCGATCTGAACGTGCCGTTGCGGATCGTCGTCTGTCCCATCATCCGCGAGCCAGACGGGCTAGCACTAAGCTCACGGAACGGGTATCTTGACGCCGACCAACGCCGGCAAGCGCCGATTTTGTTTCACACCCTGCAGGACGCGCAGCAACGCGTGCTGGCGGGTGAACGACGCACCGCCGTGGTTGTTAAAGCCATGCAGGCACGTATCGAAGCGACGCCGGGCGCCCAGCTGGATTACGCCGCCATCGTTGATGCCGAGAGTTTGCAACCTGTAGCTCATTTGCAAGGCCGCGTGCTGATCGCATTGGCCGTCCGCTTCGGAAAAACGCGGTTGATCGACAACGTGCTTTTGGACATACCTGCTGTCACTTGAAGCCGCCATCCGCCAATCACAACGGAATTTCCTCATGCCACACCTCTTATTCGGCCCCGAAGTAAGGCAACTACTGCAAGAAAATGACCCTGGCGGCATGAAGGCGTTTTGCGAGTCACTGCACCCCGCCACAGTTGCCGAGGCACTCACCGCCGATTTTAGCGTCGAGGAAGTTTGGCGCTTTCTGGAAACCACCAACATCACTAACCAGGCCGCCATCTTCGAATACTTCCCGCTGGAAATGCAGGTGCGGCTGGTGGAGGGAACCGGCCGCCAGCGCATGGCCACGCTCATTGAGAAGATGTCGCACGATGACCGCGTGGCCTTGCTACGCCGCTTGATGCCGCGCGTCGCCGATCAACTGTTGCGGCTGGTGGACGAGGCCGACCGCCGCGACATTGCCCAACTCGTCAAATATCCGCAGAACACCGCTGGCGCGATCATGACGACCGATTACGCCTGGCTGCCGGACAACTTGACGGCGGGCGAGGCATTGGATCGTTTGCGGCTGCAGGCGCCGGATCGCGAGACGATTTACTATGTCTTTGTTCTCAGCGAGGACCGCAAACTGCTGGGCGTCTCGTCGTTGCGTGATCTGATCCTGGCCCAGCGTCAGGCGCTGGTCAAAGACACCATGAACCGCGAGCCGGTGACGGTGCGCGTCACCGACGACCGTGAAATCGTCGCCAAGGAAATGGCCCGCTATGACCTTTTGGCGATTCCCGTGGTCGATGAAAACGGCCGGCTAGTAGGCATCGTCACCCATGACGACGTGATGGACGTGGTCGTGCAAGAAGCTACCGAGGACGTGCACCGCATGGGCGGCGTCGGGCCGATGGCGGAAAATTACTTGCAGGCCAATTTCTTCACCGTTTGGCGCAAACGCACGTTTTGGCTGGCGTGTTTGTTCATCGCGGAACTGTTCACTTTCACGGCCCTGTCTTACTTTGACGAAGAAATCGGCGCCGTGGTGGTGCTGGCCTTGTTCGTGCCGTTGTGCATCTCCACGGGCGGCAACTCCGGCTCGCAGGCGGCCACGCTCATTACACGGGCCTTGGCCCTCGGACAAGTCACTCAGGGCCAATGGCGCAAGGTGCTTCGTCACGAGTTGCTCATGGGCGTTGCCCTGGGACTGACCCTGGGCGCCATTGGATTTTTTCGCGGGTTGATGACGGCCGAAAATGTCCGCGCCAACATCACGACTCAGAGAGACAAGTTCCAAATCGTCGTTCCCAAGGACTTGCCCAAAGTCGATCCGCAAACTGCCGCAGAGCGGGACTGGTTGTTGGGCCCCCTGGTGAAAAGGGCGGAATACACCTTTTCCGAGGGCGTTCGGCAGGTGGGTACGGTCGAGAAACAAATCACCGTGATGCTGCCCGAGGGCCATATTGCGGGCGTCAACGAAAACGACAGCAATCATCCCAACGCCATCGTTTACGATTTTCCGGAAGAATGCAAGATTCGCACCTCGCCCGTGCCGAGATTGGCGCTGGGCATTGTTATCGCTCAGGCCGTGGCCGCCATTTGTCTGTGGGGAACGCTGATAGGCTCCATGTTGCCGTTGTTGTTCAAGCGTATTGGTGTCGATCCGGGAATCGCGTCCAGTCCGTTTGTGGCCACGTTCGTGGACGTGACAGGGATTGTGATTTACTTCTCGATCGCCAAGATTTGGTTGCTTTGAGCCGCAAACGGTCTAGGGAGGATTCTCCGGCAGTTTCTGTTCATCGAGATCCTCAATCCCCGACTGTAACTGGGCCAACCGGCCCAAGAGTGCCACGCCGCCGGTGATTGCTGCCAAACAAACCACGCCGGTAACAGCCCACACGGCCAGGGCGACGGCAAATGAATTGGCGTCGCGGTAGACAATGAGGAAACAGGTCACCGTGGCGGCGCTGATGACAGTCACCATTGGCACCAACATGGCGGTGCGGCCGGCGGCTTTGGACGGCTCATCCGCCATCGGCAGCAGCACGCCTTGCTCAAGGGCCTTGAGATGCTCGGCGTGTATCATTTCGGTTTTGCGAAGATGGGCCCGCAATAGCTGCGGCACCAAAATAACGAGGGTAATAACCACGAGGATGAACAACACCAGGATCATCAACTCGCCACTGAAGGCTTTAAAGATGCCTTCGGCGAGCGTGGTTTCTTGTTGATTAGCAAGAAGCATGGTCTTCACGGTAATGAGTAGTTTGGGGTGGTCACACCATTGATGATAGCACGGAGCAGCCATGAAACGACTGTGCGTTTTTTGCGGATCGCGAACCGGCACTGGGTCTGTGTATATTGATGCGGCCCGGGAGCTGGGTCGGGTGATGGTCGAGCGCGGCTATGGACTGGTTTTTGGCGGCGGCCATGTAGGACTGATGGGCGTGGTGGCGGACACGGTTTTGGCGGGCAACGGGGAGGTCATCGGCGTCATTCCGCAGGGGCTGGTGGACCGCGAACTGGCTCATCCGCGCTGTACTCAGCTGCACGTGACGCGCGGCATGCACGAACGCAAGGCG
>DASRAT010000302.1:0-10988 GCA_035638015.1 Gemmataceae bacterium
TCGGCGGCAGTGACTTTGGCTCGCAGCGCCAGGCTGCTGGCCAGCTCTGTGACGCGTTTGCGGACGATGTCGATTTCCATTTCGAGCGTTTTGGGCGTAGGCAGGATCACGATGCTAAAGCGGCGTTTGAGGGCCGCGGACATGTCATTGACGCCGCGGTCGCGCGTGTTGGCCGTGGCAATGATCGAGAAACCCTTCTGGGCGGCCAGCTCGGTTGTCAGCTCCGGCACCGACATGCGTTTTTCCGACAGCAACGAAATCATCGCGTCCTGCACTTCCGAGGCACAGCGCGTGATTTCCTCGAAACGGGCCAGCGTGCCGGATTCCATTGCTCGAAAGATCGGGCTTTTGATCAGCGCCGCCTGGCTGGGCCCCTGCGCGATCAGCATGGCGTAGTTCCAGGTGTAGCGAATCTGTTCCTCCGTGGTGCCGGCGGTGCCTTGTACAACCTTGGTCGAATCGCCATTGATGGCGGCCGCGAGATGCTCGGACAGCCAGCTCTTGGCGGTGCCAGGCTCGCCAATGAGCAGCAAGGCCCGGTCCGTGACGAGGGTGGCAATGGCAATCTCGACGAGTCGGGCATGTCCCATATATTTGGGAGTGATCTCGCGCTTGCCGGCCTTGCCGCCGCAAACGTAGGTGTGAACAGCCCGCGCCGACATTTTCCAGCCGGGCGGCTTTTCGTATTTATCCTCCTGAATCAGCGCCGCGATTTCCTCCGCATAAAGTTCCTCGGCCGGCGCTCGCAGAATGCCTGCATTCGGTGCGGCTGCATTTGTCTTGGCCATGCGACCTCCATTATGATTGTTTCATCCGGGTGACGACATCCAGCACCTGGCCGATTAATTTTTCCGGCAAAGTGGGCAAGAGTGCCTCCAGTTTCGGCAGAGCTTCGGCTTTGGGCAGCCGCGGGGCAAGATGACCAATCCAATAGTAGCCATACCCAGATTTGGCCGCGGCGATGCGCTTGATCAGTTCAATGGTGGCGTCGGTGGCGCCCGGATGGCTGACGCGAATCATGGTGTCGAGGACGCTAAACATTTCGTGGTCGTCAGTCGATTTGCCGACCCGCTCCTGGAAAAGCTTGGTGAGCAGTGCATTAGCACCCGCGTGCCCCGGCCGTGCCAGGGCCTGGACCAAATCTGCTCTGCCATGTTTTACGGCCAGGTCCAGCCACTGTGAGTCGAGGGTTGCCATCATGGTGTCATTCTGGTCAGCCTGGTAATACCAATGGACTCGTCTTCGCAACAGAAACTCGATGAGTGCTTCTCGTTTGGCGTAGGCCAGGTCGCGGTTTTTCTTTTTCTCGTCCACCTTGGCCGTGAGATAGGGGCTAAACAACGCGAAGACCTCCGCCGGTTGTCGAGCACGGCAAGCGGCGACGAACGCTTGCACGAGACTCTCGGCGGGCAGCGATGCATGCGCATCGACTAACGCGGCCTGCACGCTGGGCGGACCAACCACCATGATGGATACGAGCTTTTCAAAAACGTCCTTGCCGCTAGGTTCGCCTTTGATCGCCGTGAGCTTTGCCGCCTGACCAAACACTTTCAACAGCAGCCGCTCGGTCCTTTTGTCGTCACGTTCCCTCAGGCATTCCAGGATCAAGCAGGCACGCACGTTTTGCTCGCCAAGCTCCTTGGCGTCTTTGGTTTTGCCGGCCATCATCGCTTCAAAGAGCTTTTCAGCTGCTCCGAGCAAAAAGCTTGTTACCACCGGATTCCGGCTTGTTCTGATCGGCTCCACGGCCAAGGTGAGGTCCGCGCTTTCGATGGCATCACACAAAATCTTCGCGGCATCGCCGGAGCTACTGCTGCCCAGGGCCTTCAAAGCGGCTGTGCGAACCTCCTTGGCCTTGGCCTTTACCTGTTCCAGCAGGAATGGAAGGTCTTCGGGCGAATCGCCAAGGCAACTGATGGCCGCGACCCGCACTTCCTTTGAGCCCTCGTCGAGCGCGTTCTTCACAATGGGCCGCGTGCTTTGTGGGTCGAGCCGGTGCATCAGCAATAATCGCCGGACGTGGCCAGTTCGCCCTTTGGGATCGAACGTCGCCTGCAATTCCGAGTAAATCGCCTGTCCAAAGAGCGGCAGGATCTTGTCGGCGACGAAGTCGGCAATTTCGCCAAAGCTGTCGTCGAGCGCCGCCAGGGCCGGTGCGATCAGACGGAAATCATGGCACGCCCCGCGTTCAAAAGCGTCGCGAATGATCTCCAGGCGGCCGGATCCCGTGGTCGTCAGTGCTTCCTGCAAGGGCTTCAGCACGCGGGCCGAGGTTTGCGTTCTTGGCCGGCCCAGGTCGATGGTTTTGATCGGCGCCAGTTCACCGCCGAGCCCGGTTTCGCCTTGCGTGTAAAGGATTGCATTGACCAACGTGGTCAATTCCAGAAGTGCCGCCGCGGAGGTTTTCTCGTTGCTTTCGATGAGCCGGTTAACAGCTTCGCCGACTTTGGCGAACACGGGCGCCTTCTGGCCGGCCTGGTCGAGCTGTGGCACCAGCTTTTTGAGCCGAAAGTCTCCGGGCGCAACAACGCTGCCGGCAATCGCCAACCGCCGCACTTCGTCGTAGGTTTGAATCAGAACGGGAATGCTCATGGCTTGCTCCGGTAGTGGCTACAGCGTCAATCGAACCACTTCACTTTGGGTCACGATGCTCAGAGGTTTGACTTCAAGCTTCCGGGTGTCGAGATCGTGACGGAACCGCACGATCAGCGTCTGATCCTGCAAAACGTCATTGGGCAACAATGACAGCAAATGGCTGCTGCGCGGCTCTTCGGTCATGCCCGTGTCGGTGACCACCAGGCGTTCGCCGGCCTTGTCTTCGACAACAAGTGCGTTGTCGATAGTGCCCAGACGGTGAAAGTTGAGCGCACAGATCGGATGCCTGTCTTCCAGCGGCGCCTTGAGATTCTGCTTGACGTCCTTGACCGCGGCGGCGAATTCGGGGCGGCCGTGAGAACGAACTTTCGCCAGGTCCCTGGGCTCCATGGGGCGGGCGATCATGCCGTCCCAACGCACTCGCGGATTGAGTCCACCGGGGTAAACGCACAGCTCCTTGATCTGGGCAACCTGAAAGAAACTGTCGTCGCTCTTGATGTACTTGACCGCCTGATAGGGACGAAAGGTATGGGTGACGCAGATCCGGCCGTTGCCGAGGTTCATCCAGATGCCGGCATCGACATATTCCTTGCGGGCCACGTCGTCGTAGGAGTGAAAGGCGAGCTGCGCCAGTTCCACGTTTTCTTCAACCAGGCCGGCGTCCTTGAGCTCGCGCAGCTGCCAGGCATGCCCCAGCCAGGCGGCGATGCCGCTATCTGTCTCCGGCGCCAGTTCTGGATCTTCAAGTCGTTTTTGCAGATAGGAGCGTCCCTTGCTGATCAAGGCATGCAGGCGGCCGAGCTGATCCAATGCGTCGCTGTAAATCGCTTCGCGGCGGGTGGTCGCCAATTCCGTGCCGGGTTCGGCATAAAACAGTTTGGTGTAATGGCGCAGTGCCGTTTGGGCGCCGGGCAAGTAAGCATTGCCAAGCTGTTTGGCTTGCTCTTCCAACTCGTGGGCCGTCTTGGCATTCATATTGCCGATGCCCAGGCGGGCGACGTCCTGAGTAAGTTTTTCCAGCAGATCGATCCCTTCCAGTTGAGCCTTGATCTTTTTGGCCAGCGCCGTCAGGTTGACCTTGGGCGGCTTGTCGGAGTCCACCTTTTTCTTTTCGACGCGCGCCGCCGCCTTTTCGCGCTTGGCCGACAGTTCTTCCGGGACATCGGCACTCGTGAATTTCTTGCCTTCCGCCAGCGCATACAAAAGGCCCAGGGCGTGTTTGCAAGGGAACTGCCGGCTGGGACAGGTGCAGCGGTAGACCGGTTTCTCCGGCACGGCAAAATCGGCGGAGCACAAATACGGCGTTTTGCCGCTGCCCTGGCACTGGCCGAACACCAGCGTTTCGTCCGGCGATTGGTGCAGCGCGACGAACTTGCCCTTGAGCAAAAGCCCACGCCCATTCTTGGCCGCTTCCGCATTCGGCGCAGCCGCTTCGACAAACTCTTGATTGATCGCGATCATGCCAGGCGGCCCACATCGGTTTTTTGGATTGGGAATCAGCGCGAGCTATTCTAAGAAAAGTGGATTCACCAAACAAAGTAGGTAGGCGCACTCTTATCGACTTTTGCGGGTTGGGCCGCAGCGACTTCAATCCAACCAAAAGCAACAATAAAAGTGTTGGGGGAAATGGTGATGTTTGGAAGCCGAGGCGTGGAAAGTGCAATGGTCAATTTCGGCAATTTGTTGAAGCCACTCCGGCTTGCTCCAAGGACTCGACATCAAACCATTTGCGCTATTTCGGAAAGCGCGCTGGTCAAGACCGCGGCGTTCGATTACAATGACGAGGTGACTCTACATTCCTGATGCCTTCCTCTTCTCAAGAACCTCTTCTTAAAGACCTGGCGGACATCGAGTGTGCGGAGAAGGACATTGGTCCTCAAGTGCGCACAGATCCTGTCGCTGAGACTTATGCGGCACCCGAACACGAACATGGAGGCCAGGCCGTTGTCGGCGGGTGAACTGGAACGAATACGGCGGCGTTGTGCGCGTCCACAGAATTGGACAGAAGCCCGGAGTTCTTTGCCCCATGGGAAAAGCGATGTCCATGAAACAACAAGAGCAACAGCCACAAGCAAAGCAACATGCACAAGACCATCAGCAGCACACCGCTGCCATTGAAACACAGGTGATGGAAGCTCTGGGCCGGCCAGGCAACCTGCACAGGGTGCAAGTCCGGCAAGTGTGGGAAGACCACTATCGAGTTAATGTCTTCGTGGGACTTGATGCGACTTCCGCAACGGTGGCCCATAGCTATTTCCTGGTGGCGGACGGAGACGGCAAAGTCGTCTCGTCCAATCCGAAAATCGGCAAGCGTTATTGAGAGTGCCGCATCCGGACGTCGCCGGCAAAGGGACCAACTATGCGGAAGCCCATTGAAGTTGAGAACATTGAGGAGTTGCGCCACCAAGAAGGCATAGACGATGTCGCCTTGTGGCAAGAAATTGCTGGCCTTCATCCCGGGGACTTTGTCAAACTCACCCTGGTAACGCAGACGAAGGCATTTGAAACTGTGACAGTGCGCATCACCAGCGTGCGAGGCTCCGCCTACCGCGGCAAGTTGGTCAACACACCGGCTTGCGCTGGACTGGCGGAATTAAAGACAGGCTCGGCCCTGGCATTCACGGCGAGCCAGATCCACTCCGTGGTGCACGAAGCGACGGTGCAGGGGCCTTGATTTTTGTGGACCACACTCCTCCGCGTTGGAGAGAGATGATAGTTAGTGTTTCTTGCGTAGCATGGCCTAGCTCCTCGATAGCGATGGGGCGGCCGCCTTTTAGTGGAGTTCGAAGATGGGTAAGAAGCTTTATGTCGGCAATCTCACTTACGAGGTGACCGACAGCGACCTCTCGAAGATGTTCGAGGCACACGGGACCGTCGAGTCGGCCCAGGTGATCATGGATCGCGACACGGGCCGATCCAAGGGGTTCGGGTTCGTGGAAATGAAGACGGACCAGGAGGCTCAAGCCGCCATTGCCGGTCTGAGCGGCAAAGATTTCGGCGGCCGTGCCTTAACGGTCAATGAAGCGCGGCCCAAGACCGAAGGCGGTCGTGGCGGCGGTGGGGGCGGTGGCCGCGGCGGCTATGGCGGAGGTGGCGGCGGCAGAAGCGGTGGCGGTGGCGGCGGCTACGGCGGCAAACGCTATTAATGGCTTGTCCCAACACGTAGGTCAGGCTTTCTAGCCAGGCACAGCAGCAGACTGGAAAGCTTGACCTACGCGCTATTGCAATCAACGAGCGGCGGGGTTCATCCCCGCCGGGACCAGCCCGGCGGCTCGTTGCCAAGTCAATTATGGACCATGTCGGAAACTTCGTATTCGAGTACAGGAGCCGTTATGGCAAAGCACAAAAAAGGGGCATTGTGCGTGGAAGAGGACGGGACGCGGCGTTACATCTGCGTTCCTGTAGGTCAGGCCAAGGATCTGCACCACTTTCTGAGAAGCAATCGCGTCCGCTCGTCTCCACCCGAGCCCTCGTTCACGGGGTTTGACAGCATCGAATTGGCCAAGGACATTGACGTCGGCGGCGTCCAGGCGTTGCTCAACGCCTGGAAATAGACGATTTTGACGGTCCCAACGCAAACACCATAACGTAAGGCGGCTCTGCAGAGCCGTCTTACACCATCTCCGCATTTTGCGGAGATGGTGAACGGGAAGGGCCAAGTTGGCCGTGAAGGCAAAACAACTATCATGATCACATCCACGAAAGCACCCTCTACCACGGCTGCCGCCAAGTCAAATACACGAGCGGCGGCCTCGCCGTCACTACCTTGGAGCCTCGAAGAGCGCGTGCGCCGCATTGAGGCCATGGGGCTGCGCATCGACGGCTACATCAAATTCATGTGCCAAATCCCAACTTTGTCCAGTTGTTCCGCCGAGGCCAAGGATCGGGCCGTGACGGCCTTTTACGAACGAATGGTCGTCGTGGAAAGGCAACTGGGCAGCATTCATGAAGAGTTTAGACTCGAATGAAATAACTCATGTCGGGTAGAATATTGGACCATGCCTTTAGTGGACCTGCCGCTGTCAATTCGTGACACCCGCGTGCCCAGGGACGTTTCCTCCTTTCTTCGGGAAGCTGCGCTGCGCATCGAGGACTTCCAACGCTCCAGCTGCGTGCCCGGTTTTGTGCCCAGCGATTTTGAGCGGGCTTATAGCATTTTGCGGGCCTTGTCCGAGGCCGATCTGGCGCCCGGCAAACTGTTCTGCGAATGGGGCAGCGGCTTTGGCGTCGTGACCTGTCTTGCGGCTTTGCTTGATTTTGAAGCCTATGGCATCGAGATCGAAGGGGAACTGGTGGATGCGGCCCAAAAGCTCGCTGACGACTACGGCTTTCCGGTGGAATTTGCCTGTGGCAGTTTTATTCCCAAAAGCGCTGAGGGTGGCATGGGCGGGACTGAAGAATATTCCTGGTTGACCACGGAGGGCAGCAATACGCACCAGGAGCTGGGTTTGGCGCCGGACGATTTGGATGTGGTTTTTGCCTATCCCTGGCCCGATGAGGAGCAGGCGACGGAGTATCTTTTCCAGCGCTGCGCCGCGGTGGGCGCGGTGCTGGTGACCTATCATGGCGGTGATGATTTTCGCTTGCGCCGCAAGACGGCCAAGAGATCTCGCGGGGCTTGACACACTTCTCAGCTGTCGGGTGCCTCAATCGTATTCCTTGGTGGCACTGCGGGCTCATTCGGGCAGCGGTTTGCCTTTGGTCTCCGGGGCGAACGGCAACACCGCCAGGCCAACGAGAAAGATCGCGCACATAATCATACCCACGTAACGGAACGCCGTGACGTCATCAAGGTGATTCACCCGCATGAAATAGCCGTGCATTTGCGGCAAAATCAAGGTGGCGCCCGCGACGACAAACCGCCCGCCGTTGTAGCAGAAGGACGTTCCCGAGCCGCGCAGCCGTGTCGGGAACAATTCGGGCAGGTAGATCGCATAGCCGCCAAACAAGGCAAGCTGACAAAAGCCCATGATGGGGATCATCCAAAAGATGTCGCCGATGCTTTCGAATTTCCAAAACACCAACAATGTGCTCAACATGGCCAGCACGAAAGCAATGGCAAAAGTCAGCCGCCGGCCAAGGTGGTGGGTAAACCGGCTGAAAAGATACATGCCAAAAAAGCCGCCGATGTTCATCATGACCGAGGTCATGGCGGCCCACACGTCCACCTGGAAAGTGAGTTCCGAAGGCTCCAGGCCTCCTTCCGCAACCAGCCGTTGGCGGAAAATCGCCCGCTGCAAGTCGATGCTGAAAAAGCCGATGGCCCACAGGCCAATGATGCCCGAGGACGACAGGATCAGGCCGATGAGTGCGTGACGCTTCCAGCGTGGATCACGGAATAACTCCGCTCCATAGGCGCCCACACGCTCGCGCATCGTCTTTTCGGCGGCCATCTTGGTCCAGCGTTCCGGTTCTTTGAGGCGACGCATGATCACGAGCACCAACAGGGCGGGGGCTGTGCCGACCAGGAACATGATGCGCCAGGTTTCGGAAACGACTTCGTCGCGGGCCAGGAAGGCCAGCGCAACGCCGGCCACCGCCGCCATGATGTTGCCGACGGCCGACATGGCTTGAAGCAATCCGAGCGCGAACGGCCTGGCCCGGTCCGGCATTTCCTCGGCCACGAGCGACACCCCCACGGCAAACTGACCTCCCACGCCCAGCCCCGTCAAGAAACGGAACACGGCGAAGTGCCAAAACTCCGTCGACAGCGCGCTCAAGCCTGTGAACAGTGAATACAACAGGATGGTGAGAATCATCGACTTGGCGCGGCCGATCAGGTCACCAAGAACGCCAAAGGCGATGCCGCCGGCCCCCCAGCCGCACAGGAAAATGCTGGTGGCGTAGAAGCCATAGTCGGTGACCTTGTCCGGTGAGACCAGCGCCATCATCGCCGGCCGCCGGGCGATGTTGAAGATGCTTTGGTCCATGGTGTCGAAAAGCCAGCCCAGCGTGCAGACAATTAACACGAACCAATGATAGCGCGTCAGCTCCTTATACCAGGGGCCGGCATTGGGATCGGCGGTGACAACGGCGGGGGTGTCAAAATGCATGTGCGCGAGTCTCCGGGGATGCTAAGCCGCTAGCGGGCGCTCGCCGCTTCGCATTGCTAAATCTATGTGTACAATCTAGTAAGTTGCCGCCGAGGTGGTGTAACTGGCAGCCACGCAGGTCTTAGGAGCCTGTCCCGCAAGGGGTGCGGGTTCGAGTCCCGCCCTCGGCACTTGCCCTTGTCAGCAGGGATGGCGCACTTATAATTTCGAGTGGAGGGAGCCGCTTTGGACCTTTCGTGCGGGTGTAGCTCAGTGGTAGAGCGCCACGTTGCCAACGTGGCTGTCGTGGGTTCGAGCCCCATCACCCGCTCTTGTTCGGCCGAGCAGGCCGGCACAACCGCGATCACGTGATCGGGTTGGCCCCGGCCGACTCGGCTTTCTTAACTTAGAGAGGCTCTGAAAAAAAGGGGTCAGGCACTGTTGTGCGAAGCACCCTCCGGGCCGTTCCGGCAACAGTGCCTGACCCCTTTTTTTCAGAGCCTCTTACTGGGGAGCAGCCGCCAATGTCTGACGAAACCCTTCCCGCCACGGACGAAAGCACCGGCATGGCCACTGCCGAGCCTGGCGTGGGCGAAGGCGAAGAAAAAGAAGAACGGCTCAACCAGACGGTTGACATCCAAGAAATCGGCCCTTGCAAGAAACACATCAAGGTCGCGGTGGACCGTGCCGACATTGATAAGCTCCTCGACGAGAAGTTCACCGAGCTGGTGCGCGAGGCGGTGGTTCCCGGTTTTCGGCCGGGCAAGGTGCCGCGCAAAGTCATCACGCGCCGCTTTCACAAGGAAGTGACCAATCAAATCCGCGGGCAGCTGCTGCTGGCCAGTCTAGAGCAGCTGGCCGAGGAGCATGACGTGGCCCCGCTGAGCGCTCCGGAGATTGACCCGGACACAATTGAAATTCCCCAGGAAGGGCCGTTCATTTATGAGTTCGACATCGAAGTGCGGCCGGAGTTTGACCTGCCCAATTACAAGGGCCTCAAACTGAAACGGCCGACACGCAACTTCACCGACCAGGACGTGGAGCGGGAAGAAAGACGCATTCTGGCCCAGTTTGGTCAGCGCGTGCCCAAGGACGGAAAGGTCGAACTCGATGATTACATTACGGTGGACATGGAAACCCGCGCCGATGGCAAGGTCATCGGCAGCGCCAAGGAAGTGGTCTTCCAGGTTGATGATCGCCTGGTGTTCAAGGACGGCGTTGCGGAGCGCTTTGGCGAACAGGTCCGCGGCGCCAAGGCGGGCGACAAGCGCGATGTCGATCTCACTTTGTCGGACGCTGTTTCCCAACCGGATTTGAAGGGCCGCGTTGTCACGGCCAATATGGAAATCAAGGACGTGAAAACACTGCGTCTGCCGGAGTTGACGCACGATCTATTGCATAACTTTGGCGTGCACACGCCCGATCAACTGCGGGAGCGCGTCCGCGTCGATCTGGAACGGCGTTTGGAATATTCCCAGCGGCAGTCGGCCCGCGAGCAAGTGCTGGGCCAGATTTCCACCGCCGGAAACTGGGAGTTACCGCGCGATCTATTGATGCGGCAGGCCCGCAAACACCTGGCCCGCAAGGTCATGGAAATGCAAGAAGCCGGCATGTCCGAAGACGAGATCCGCGGCCGCCAGCGCCTGCTGCAACAGGATGTAATGCAAAGCACCGCCCTGGCACTCAAAGAGCACTTTGTATTGCAGAAGATCGCCGAGGCAGAAAAGATTGACGTCGATAACGACGAGATCAATGATGAAATCGAACGCCTGGCGGATCAGACCGGTGAAGCGCCGCGGCGCGTGCGGGCGCGGCTGGAAAAAGACGAGTTGATCGAAACGCTGGCCGCCCAGATCGTTGAACGCAAGGCCCTTAATCTCATTCTGGAAAACGCCGAATACGAAGACGTTTCCGTGGACGAGAAACCGATGCGGCCCGTCAACACTGTCGAGGCCCAGGCGGTGCCGGGTGAGATGCATGATCCGACGGCGGCGCCTCCGGAGGAGGAGGCGGCTGGCGAAGGTAGTGAAGCGTCTTGAGGATGTGCGACAGGGAGACTTGGAGACAAGGAGATTTGTAGGATTTGGACCATTGGCCAATGCCGGAGAATTGTTTTTCTCCTTGTCTCATGGTCTCCTTGTCTGGTCGCCTCAAACTCTTTGATCAAAGTAAGGATTTCAACCATGTTCGAGCTAACCAGCGGCCCCGAGTTTACGCCGCAAATCCAGCGCTATCGCGATTACGCTCGCCAACGGCAAATGACGCTCGGCGATTTGCTCCTGGAAAACCGCATTGTTTTCCTGGGCAGCTCGCCCGAGACCGGTGGCAATCCGGCGATCACCGATTATCTGGCCAACGTCA
>DASRAT010000303.1:0-3124 GCA_035638015.1 Gemmataceae bacterium
TCCGGATTGCCGCCTTTTTGGCCAACCCAGTGTATTTGTCGTGGACGGCAGCTTCATGCCGACCTCACTGGGCGTCGGACCGGCACTGACGATCATGGCCAACGCACTGCGAGTCGCACGCATCGTGGCCCGTGAAACATAGTGAATATCGAGAACACCAACTATGACACCATCAGCAAAAACCATCCGCCGCGAACAATTACGCCAGGCCAAGCAAATCCACGGCGGATTGAAGAATCTTTTGATCGCGCTGCTGGGCATCAAGCTCGCCCGTTTGCCGATTCCGATGCGGCGGTTGCGGGCGTCGATGTTCAGAGCCATTTTCAGCAAAAAATATCCGCCCGGCATCAATGAAGACGAGGCGGAGAAGTCTCTGGAATCCTACGCTTCGCTCAATGCCCTGTTTACTCGCGGCATCAAGCCGGAGTGCCGGCCGATTTCAGATGATGCATCGCAAATGCTCTGCCCTTGCGACGGCACGGTGCAGGACGTCGGCAAACTCGACCGCGACAAGATTCTCACCGTCAAAGGGATCGACTACACGCTCGCATCCTTGTTGCCGACGTTGAACACGCAGTCTCTGGAAAATGGCCACTGTGCCATTGTGTTCCTTTCCCCGATCGACTGTCACCGCATTTTCAGTCCGGTGGATGGGCGCCTGGTGGAAGCCATCCACATTCCCGGCTTTCGACTGCTGGTGCATCCGCCTTATCAGCGGCCGGAGTACCCGGTTTATTCCTTGAATGAGCGGATGATCCTGCGTTTTGCGACTGAATTTGGGCCGTGTGTCGTCGTGATGGTCGCGGGCTGGGGCGTGGGCAATATCACCCTTCCCGCTGCGGGGGATTTTCGCCCTCATCGCCAGGAAATGAGCGCCAAAACGTGGCCTGATCCCATCCACGTCAAGCGCGGTCAGTGGATTGCAACTTTTGAACTCGGGTCCACCGCGGTGCTGATCGCGCCGCCGAGCGCTGGCGTGGCGTCATTGGTGTCCATCAATCAAAAGGTTAAATATGGCCAGCCCCTTTTTGCTTATCCCCGTTGAAGAGCCGGGGCAACGCTCAACGGCGTCTAATGGCGAGATCGTGTTGATCGCGAGTTTCGGCAATCCAGCTGCCGCCGATGTCGCTCAATGCATGGCGGGGCGCGTGCGGTTGCTGGATCTTAAACAGCCATGGATGAGCCAAGGTGTCGAAATTGAATCTTGCGCGAACTTCATTGCGGTGATCGGATCCATGGCTGCTCATTTCGGGGACGAGAAAGCCGCGGCAGAGGAAACGGACGTTGTGCGCCGGTTGCGGGACCTGGCGGGGGGCGTGGTCGTTTTTCGCGCGGGGCACATCATCGGTGAGCATTCGAAAATCGGTGTTTGGCTACGGCGATTTGGCTTTGCCTACCCGCTTGTTCCCAGGCGTCTGCGCAGCTGTTGCGTCGGTGTTCAGGAACTGGCTGACGCCATCAAACACGAACAACATGCAGGGCGAGGTCGCCGGGTATGCACCATTCTGGGTCCGAATCGGCCGTGGCGAGACAGGCTGCGCGAACACCGAACGCCCGGAGCGTTGTCGGCGCTCTTGACCGGCATCTGTTTTATCCTGGCGATTCTGCTGGTGGGCCAGTTCGTTGCTTTCTTGTTCAATCTCTTGCTCCGATGTCGCCCGTCATTGCGGCTTTGGAATTTCGACACGTTACGGCCCCGATCTTTTGGCGAGCTGTTGGCCCTTTGCAATCCGCACAATATCGACTATGTGAAAGTCGTCGGTTACAACAACGGCATTGTGCATTTCGGGCAGCGGTTTCCCGGCAAAACCGTCGTCTCCACGGTGCATTGCAACCGGATCGTCCGCGCGGGAACAGATGTCATCAAGGCCGACTGCGGCGCCACCATTCGCAAGGCGACCGATTTTCTCGCCGCAAACGGGCAGGAGCTTTATGTCCTGCCGAATTACTCCTACGTTTGTCTGGGCACTGCCTTCTTTGTGCCGATTCACGGCTCGGCCTCGAAGTTTTCCACCGTGGCCGAGACCATTGTCAAGGTTCTTCTCTACGATCCCGCCAACGATCGCTTCCTGCTGACGACACCGAATGAGCCGGCATTCCGCGAACACGTCTACAATCTGGGCTCCAAGGCGCTGGTCTTGAGGCTCTGGATTCAGGTCAAGCCCAAGGCCCGCTATTTCGTCCAGAAAGACGAACTGGCGGCCCCTGATCATGACGTCCTGCTCGGCGCGTTGCACGATGCCGCGGCAAGCAATGTTGAAATACGCAAGGGGAAAGCGCCAAGCCCTGTGGTTCAGATTTGCAAGTTCTTCAGTGCAGAAAATGCGGCATCGGCCCAGGCGCTGGAGTTCCCGCGTGATTCCCTGGGCCGGCTCTGGGATCGGCTTGAGGAAAGCCCGATTACCTCTTTTTTGATGCACGCCCTGACACGCCACATAGCCTGGCACCTGGAATTGTTTTTCACGACTGAGGAATTCGCCCTTTTCTGGAAGACACACCAGGCGCTGCCGCTCAGAAAAATCCAGATTCGCTTTATTCGCCGCGATGGCTGGCCCCATTCGCCGTTTTGCGAGCACGATTGCATTTCGGTGGACCTGTTCATGTTCCGCTGGCATCGCCGGACTTTTCAGGCTTATTTGCAACAAAACTTCGCGATCATTCGCACCAACCCAGGCAAAAGCAGCCAGTGAGGCGCCATGAAGGAAAACCAGCTATTTATTGAGACGTGCGAGCAATTGCTGCGGGAGCAGACGCCCAACCTGATGCGCTTGTATCTCAATCCTTACGTTGCGCAGACATGCTTTTGCCTGGAGCGCTATGTGCAATCCACCTGGTTTGTCGGCTCCCATCCCGCGGAACCGTTTCAGTCCTTTCTAGCCAATGGATTTGACGAGGCCGTAAGCGGCGCGGTCAAGTTGGCGCGGTATGTGGCGCGCGTCGCCCAAAGGCCGGTCACGGGCCTGGTGATTGACACGGCCGGCCGGCTTGGAATGTTTGCCTCGTCGCTGTCGCGCAGACAACGCGTCGAGTTTCTGCCCGGCCTCGTTGTCATTGGCAAAGACGACATGATTCCCTTGGACCAGCAATTCGGCTTCGTCGTGTTGACGAGTGGCGTCGAAGAAAA
>DASRAT010000304.1:0-9464 GCA_035638015.1 Gemmataceae bacterium
GATGATCGGCGTGGACCCGCCCTTGCCGGGCATTTGCAGTTTCCAGGCGATATTCTTGTTGGCGTCCCATACCAGCGGCAGCTTGGTCTCCTTGGAAATGCCATTGGCGTCGGGTCCGCGCCAGCTTGGCCAGTTGTCGGCGTAGGCGAGGGAGCCAAGTGAAATAAAAAGTAGGGACAAACAGGGAATCAATCGTTTCACGGCAAGACACCTTCAGGAATGAGAATTACCCATAAACTTGCGAGGCATTGGCAGGTAAGGGTTGACCATTCACGCATTTTTACGGGGAATTGCATGGTTATGCAACGGGCATCATTAATTTGGCGATCCGCCGCACACTCTCAACACTCCTGCGGCAGTAGCCGACAAAAATCAGAAACACGATTTGCAAAACGCACGCCAGCAGCGAAAACCCCACGAAGGCGATCACCAAAAATCCGGCCAGTACGACGCTTGACGGCGGCGCACCGCCAGGAGGGGCTTTTTCCGCCGCGCTGGCCGCTTGCTTCATCGCGTCCATTAAAAGAAATGGCAAAAGGAAGCAGGCAATGTTCACCACCGCGGCGGCGATCAAATAAATGGAACCGAAAAGAGCAACCCCCCTGTGTCCCAGGTGATGGCACATTCTAATCAATCCGAAGGTGAAGATGATGTGCGCCAGCGGAAAAATGGCACGGATGGCGATCGTGGCCAGCGCCATGTCCGGCGCGGCAAGTTGTTGCACCACTTGTTGCAGGATCGGATCGCCCGATGCGGGACGGTTTTCCAGGCCGATAACGACTGTGATGGCGATACCACAAATGCCCGAGCAGCCAATGCCCACCAACAACGCGTTGAGAAGCATTGCTGGCCTGGCGCCCGAGCTATCAGGAATGGTGCAGCATTTGACCTGTCCCATCACGTGATAGGAGAAGACAGGTATTATCAAAAGCCCAATACCGACTTCTACCACAACGAGGGACAAAAAGCGTTGGAGAAACTTCAAATCAAAGACCAGAGCGGGGACCACGACCAAGGCCAGAAAACCAATGAAAATCATGAACCAAAGCAAGCTGCCGTAGACAAGTTTTAGACCTAGCTCCACCTGGCGCCATTTTTCGCGGGGCACGCAAGACGGCGTGTCAGAAACCTTCCTATTCCTCAATTCCAGAAATGTGAGAACATCGCGGATGCGCATGTTGTCCGCAAAGACGAATCGAATCGAATCAATATCCCTGCCGGCGGTGGCCGCCACTTCGGGGCCGACGGCTAGCGCAAGCTCTTCCGGCGCAGTTTGGGCGATGAGATCAGTCAGTTGCCCAATCGTAACGTCTTTGCCGCTACGCTGGCGGAAATAACCGACGACGAGGGGGAAATCGGGGTGAAGGTTGAGATTCTGAGTCATGGTTGGTCCAGGTGCGCCTGCGCTGCGGTGGACGCACCATACATTTGCTTGTGGCGCATCATGCTCAAATGCGCTTCCGCGTTCTCCACCATATTTGTCACGCTGTCCCGGCAGCAGCGGACAAAAATCAGAAACGGCACTTGCAGCACGCAGGCCAGCAGCACAAACCCTACCAATGCGATCACCAACAATCCGGCCAGGACTACGCTGTTTGGCGGCGGACTGCCAGGCGGCGCATTTTGCGCTGCGATGGCCGCCTGCTTCATCGCGTCCGTCAACAGGAACGGCAACAGGAAGCAGGCCATGTTGACTATCACGGCGGCGATCAAATAGATGAAGCCGAAAAGAGCAACGCCCTTGTGTCCCAGGTGCTCGCACATGCGTATCAAACCGAACATGAACACAATGTGCGCCGCCGGAAAAAAGATGCGGATAGCGATTGTGGCCAGCAACAACTCCGGCGTGGACAGGTAGTCGGCCACTTGTTGCGGCAGTGGTTTCTTCAGTTCGGAATTGGCGCCCAGGTTGATGCCAATGCAGATGACTGTGGCACAGATGCCGGAGCAGCCGATGCAAAGAAGAACGGCATTGAGAATCATGGCAGGCCTGGCGCCGGAGCCGGCTGGAATAGCGCAGCAATTGACCTGACCCGAAACGTAGCAAGCAAAAACAGGCACCATCAAAACCGCGAAGCCGACAAGCACGACGATAAGGAACGTAGCGCGTTCCGCGGACGGCAAGCCAAAAAGAAGAGACAAGACCGCAATGAAGACCAGGAAAGCAACGAAGGCAATGAGCCAGACCAAGCTTCCGCAAACCAGGCGAAGACCTTGTTCCACGCGGCGCCATTTTTCGTCGAGAACAGGCGGTGCCGCCTCTGAAACTTTCGTGTTCCTCAATTCCAGAAATGTGAGAACATCGCTGATGCGCACATTGTCCGCAAAGACGGACCGGATCGAGGCAATGTCTCTGCTGACGGCGGACGCCACTTCGGGACCGACGGCTTGCGCAAGCTCTTCCGGCGCAGTTTGGGCGATGAGGTCAGTCAGTTGCCCAACCGTGACGTCTTCACCGCTGCGCTGGCGGAAATAGCCGACGACCAGTGGGAAATCGCATTGCACATTTAGATCGCCAGCCATGCTTAAAAACCCGTCAACTTTGTCTGGTTTGAGTGCCTTTACGCGGATTTGGCAAGCCGCTTACTCATCCTCCTCGCGCAATTTTGCCAACACGCCATAGTCTTCCAGCGTCGTCGTGTCCCCCGTCGTCTGCTTGCCGCTGGCGATGTCGCGCAACAGCCGGCGCATGATCTTGCCCGAGCGCGTTTTGGGCAGCGACTCGGTGAAGCGAATCTCATCCGGCCGCGCTAACGCGCCGATTTCCTTGACGACGTGACCTTGCAGTTCCTTTTTCAGCTCGTCCGTCGGCGTCACGCCGCCGCGCAACGTGACGAAGCAGGAAATCCCTTCGCCCTTGATGTCATCTGGTTTGCCGACCACCGCGGCCTCGGCGACTTTTTCGTGATGCACCAGTGCCGACTCAACTTCCATTGTGCTGAGCCGATGACCGGCGACGTTCAGCACGTCATCGACGCGGCCCATGATCCAGAAGTAGCCGTCTTCGTCCTGCCGGGCGCCGTCGGCTGTGAAGTAAACATTGGGGACTTGTGACCAGTATTGCTGTTTGTAACGCTCATCGTCGCCGTAGATCGTGCGCATCATGGCCGGCCAGGGTTGGCGAATGACAAGAAAGCCGCCGCTGTTGCGCGGGACCGCTTTGCCTTGCTTGTCCACAATCTCCGCCACGACGCCAGGGAAGGGCCGCGTTGCCGAGCCGGGCTTGGTGGCGATGGCGCCTGGCAATGGTGCGATGAGGATCATGCCCGTTTCGGTTTGCCACCAGGTATCGACGATAGGACAGCGCTTTTTGCCGATCACTTCGTGGTACCACATCCAGGCCTCGGGATTGATCGGCTCGCCGACTGTTCCCAGCAAGCGCAAACTCGACATGTCGTGTTTGTTGGGCCATTCGTCGCCCCATTTGTTAAAGGCGCGGATGGCGGTCGGGGCGGTGTAGAAAATGTTAACGCGGTATTTCTCGACAAGGGACCAGAAGCGGTCACGCTGCGGATGATCGGGGGCGCCTTCGTACATGAGTGTGGTCGCCCCATTGGCGAGCGGGCCGTAGACGACATAGCTGTGGCCGGTGACCCAGCCGATGTCGGCGGTGCACCAATAGGTGTCGTCCTCACGCAAGTCGAATACCCATTTATGGGTCAGCGATGTACCCAGCAAATAGCCCGCGGTGGTGTGTAGAACGCCCTTGGGCTTGCCAGTGGAACCACTGGTGTAGAGGATGTAGAGCGGATGTTCGCTATCGAGCGGCTCGGCCGGGCAATCGGCGCTCGCTTCGGCCATCAATTCGTGCCACCACAAATCGCGGCCGGGCTTCATGTTCACTTGCTGATTGCAGCGATTATAGACGATGCACTTTTCGACCGTGGGCGATTTTTCCAATGCGCCATCGACGTTTTGCTTGAGCGGCACGACTTTGCCGCGCCGCCAGCCGCCGTCGGCGGTGACGACAAGCCTGGCCTTCGCGTCATTGTTGCGGTCGGCCACCGCATCCGCGCTAAAGCCGCCGAAGATGACGGAATGCGTGGCCCCAATGCGGGCACAGGCCAGCATCGCAATCGCCAACTCGGGGACCATTGGCATATACAACGTAACGCGGTCGCCTTTTTGGATGCCCAGCTTTTTGAGAACGTTGGCGAATTTGCACACCTCGCGGTGCAAATCTTGATAACGCAGCACGCGGCTATCCCCCGGTTCGCCTTCCCAGATGATGGCCGCCTTGTTTTTACGCGGTCCCTCAAGGTGACGATCAACGCAGTTGTAGCATGCATTGATCTTGCCGCCGACGAACCATTGCGAATGCGGTTCCTTCCAGTTGAGAACAGTATCCCACTTCTTGAACCAGCTCAGCGACGCGGCTTGCTCAGCCCAAAACCCAAGTGGATCGTCCTTGGCTCGTTGCCAGAGCTTTTCGTACTCGGCCACGCTCTTGATGTGAGCGCGCTGGGCGAACTCACTGGGCGGCGGAAAGAGACGAGTTTCCTTGAGGACGCTGGTAATGTTGGTTCCGGCGGGAGAGGACATGAAGATCGCTCCTAATGGGGACGTCCACGGCGAACACGCAGGCCATTCTAAATGGACGGACTGCTTGTGGAAAGAAGCGGCATCAAACCTCGTCATAACGCAAAAAGGAACGGCGGGCCTAACAACCCGCCGTTCCTTGGAATCGCCACGCCGAACCATGGCATCCCATCCCGCGCAATCCCTTGCTCATTTCCGCTCGCAGCGGGCCTCAATGGCCAGCGACGTGTCCCCATCGGACAGCTACTTTATCTGAGTCTGCAATGGCGCCGGCGTAAAGTTGTAAGGGTCGCCTGTGAGTTGCAGCCAAACCTGACGCTGTTGTGCATTCAAAATGGAGTTGATTTGCTCGTTGGACTGCTTGGTAAAAGCTTGAAACTGGTTAGCCGCCGCCGTGGGATCCGTGGCCATTTGAGCCTGTATTCCCAGCAGAGTCTTGTTTTGCTCGAGCCGCAGGGCTTCGAGTTTTTGAAACTGCTCGGCATTGAGGTTGAGTTTGGCCTGCACGGTCGGATCATTGAAGGCTTGAATGCCCTGGTGCTGCAGTTGGAGTTGTTGATAGCGCTGAAGTTGCTCTGGTTTGAGAATTGCCTGAGCTGATTGCGACAATTCTGTTTTCATCATGGCCGACAAAGCGAAGATTTTTTGGGCACGCTCTTGCTCTGATAATGAGCCCAACGCCTTTAATCCGTTTGAATAGGCAGTGAATTTTTCGGCATATGCCTTGTTCAGTTGAGCCTTTTGCTCATTACTGAGATTGAGTCGTTTACTGGCCTCGGGGGCAGCAAACCACGGAGTCTGGTTGAATCCAAAAAATCCTGGCTGGCCAGGGATCAGCTGATTCATCAACTTCGGCTGGCTATTTTGCTGAAACAGTGAGTTCGTTTTTTGCACAGGCAGCACGCCGGTTCCCGCTTGCGGCTGTGCGCCTGGTTGCGGTTGCGCGGCGGCGCCAGGTTGCGGCTGCGTGCTGGGTTGCGCGGCCGTGCCAGGCTGTGTGCCGGGTTGAGGTTGCGCGGCGGCGCCAGGTTGTGGCAATGCGCCTGCTTGCGGTTGTGCGATGGTGCCAGGTTGCAGCTGTGTGCCGGACTGAGGTTGCGCGGCCGTGCCAGGCTGTGTGCCGGGTTGAGGTTGCGCGGCGGTGCCAGGTTGTGGCAGTGCGCCTGCTTGCGGTTGCGCGATGGTGCCGGGTTGAAATAGTCCGTTCGGCTGCGCGGCCGTGCCAGGTTGCGACAATGTGCCCGGTTGTGCGGCGGTGCCAGGTTGTGGCAGTGCGCCTGGTTGCGGTTGGGCGATGGTGCCCGGTTGCGGCTGCCCGCCCGGTTGCGGTTGCGCGGCCGTGCCAGGTTGTGGCTGCTTGCCTGGTTGCGGTTGCGCGGCGGTGCTAAGTTGTGGCAGTAAGCTCGGTTGCGGTTGGAAGATGGTGCCAGGTTGGAACAGCCCGTTCGGTTGCGCGGCCGTGCCAAACTGCGGCTGTACGCCCGGTTGCGGTTGCGCGGCCGTGCCAGGTTGCGGCACTACGCCTGTTTGCGCGATGGTGTCAGGTTGGAACAGTCCGCTCGGTTGCGGTTGCCCGGCAGTGCCGGGTTGCGGCATTATGCCCGGTTGCGGCTGCGCGGCTGTGCCCGGTTGCTGCAGCAAGCTCGGTTGCCCGATGGTGCCAGGTTGGAACAGTCCGCTCGGTTGCGCGACCGTGCCAGGTTGCGACTGTGGCTGGACGGTGCCCGGCTGAACTGTTTGTGTGAGCGGTCGCGCTTGCTGCTTCTTTTTGGCTTGTGGATTGCCTGACGCTATTTCCGTGAGTTGAACCAAACAAAACAATACAAGTAGCCCCGCCGCAAAGGTTGAAATGCAACGCATGATGGAGCTCCTACAAAAAACGGCAAAGCCGATTGTTCCGAGACAAGCTAATAGAGGTGCAAATGATATACCTTCCTGGGCTCAATTCCTGGCAAAAGTCAGAATATGCTGCGGATGCGGAAAATTTGCGGTTGACGTCCAAGTGGGCATAAGCCCTCATACCGGCCGGCCATAGGGCTTGCAGGTAATTCTATATGAAAGGACGGGTTGCGGAAAGGAATGACAGGAACCCGGGATAAATCCAAAAAAAGGAACGGCGAGCCTGACAGCTCACCGTTCCTTGGAATTCGCCACGCCGAACCATGGCGTTCCTTTCCGCGCAGTTCGTTGCTCATTGGCGTTCGCAGCGAATCACAATGGCATACCATTTGTCGCCGTCGCGGCGATGCACGATGCTGACGTCGTCGCCCGCTTTAAGTTCCTGAATCGACTTTTCCTGATTGTTGATGAAGACCGAGGCGTCCTCATCCAATTCAAACGGCAAGACTCTGCCTTTGTTGGCGGTTTCAATCACAAATGACAAATTGTCTGGATCAACGCTCATGACCTTGCCTTTGATTTCTCCTCCCGCAAAAACCGGGGTGGTCAAGCCCACCAACAGCGCGATTGCCAACAATGCCAAACAGATCTTGGAAATGGGTTTCATAGCTCTTTTCCTCCCGTGCTTGGCTGTTGCGCCCGCCCGGCCGTTTGACACGGCGAGATGGGGCGGCCGTTGTGACGGCCAAGGATGTGTCAGAAGGAGTAACGGTGCAGATGTCGTGCCGAATGGACCGAAATTGAGATGTTATTGTTATTTGCGCGACAGGAATAATTCAGTCCCTCTTCAGCTCCACAATGATCCCCCCCAGCCGCAGCACGCGGTGCAGGCAGGAAAACCACAGCTCCCGCTGCAACCGCAAGCCGCATTCTCCACATACACGCTCCAGATCCTTGCGGTTGTGGGTTCTACAGTGCCACATGCGGCTGCACATGGAACCGGCCAGGGTGTCTTCGGTGACCAAGAGCAAAAGTTTCCCACCGGAGCGCATTACCCGCGCCAGTTCGCGCAAGCCCGGCCGTGGATCGGGTAAATGCTCCAGTACCCAACCACACACAACGGCGTCGAAGTAACTATCGGGATAGGGAAGCCGCGTGAGATCCGCGGAGACAAAGGAAACGCGCGGCGAACCAACGCGCTTCCTGGCTCGCCCGAGCATTCCTTGAGACAGGTCAAAGCCAGTGATGACCGCGTCTTTGTCGGCGTCGCGAAGGAGATAGCGCGTATAGCGGCCATTGCCGCACCCGGCGTCCAGGATGTGCTTGCAACCGCTGACGTTGAATGCCGACGGCCGAATCAGACGGCCGGCCAATGTCTCGTGGCCGGTCAACATTCCAGTCACCACGGTCAGTTTGCCGGCCAGGCCGTCGTAGTGATTTTGCACATAACGCCGGTAGTCCAGAAACGCCAGCCGGCTGGGCTTCTTCGATTGGATCGCGCCCTTGATCCCCTTGCCAGTGTCTGTTGTTTGGTCGGATTCCATGATGCTGCGCTGCCGTTCACACAAAAATGCGGCGGTTGTAAATGTACCATTCCACCAAAAGCAAAATCAGCGCTGCCAGCGCAATCCATTTCCACAATTCGCGCGGTTGCCGCCGCTCCTGGCCGGCAACTACCTCGTCGCCGCCGATCTTGATGTCGGTCCGCGGTTCGATGTTGCTTTCGTTGGGATCGAGCAGATTGACGGCGAAATGCCGCACCACGCCGTCGTCGCGCTCGACCTTGTAAACGCCAAGCTGCTCCGTGCCGGCAAAGATGAACTCCGGCCTGGCGCCACGCTGCAGTTTCTCCGGCGATCCCTTGGGCGGGGTAATGGTTAGCTTTTTAATGTCCGCCTCGGGCCGCAAAATCATCGGCTCGCCTGGTTGCACTGTGCGTTCGCGGTCAGCCTCGGTGACATTGCCCAGGACATAAAGCACATTACGCAAAAACAGCGGAAAACTCACTTGCAGCGGCCAGTCGGTTGTCAAATTGCCGTCGCCATCCATGAGCGGAAAAGTCATGACCAGGTCCGTAAACGAACCCCGCGGCATGGTGAACAACAGTGGGCTATTGCCGGACGCCTCCAACAGCGGCGTGATGTTCGGCAACTGTTTCTTCGCCTTCGGACCGCCTTCGAGATACAGTTCTCTGCCCACCTGGGACAGGTTGTCCTTGAGGTCAAAGCGAAACGCCTCGCTAATGCCGATGTCCCATAGCGTGGTCAAATGCCGCAGCAGCGGATGGTCCTTTTCCCGTTTACTGACATACACGCCAGGGCTCTTGAGCGGTTTGCCTTTCTCCCAGGGTGGCGGCGGCACATCGATGCAGACCGTGTTGGCTGCCGGCATATCCTCTTCCTTGGCAGGAATACAACGGTCGAAAATGACCAGATCGTACTCGCCACTGCGGGCGGCATTGAGATAGATTTCCTTGTCCAGGTCGGTTGGCGTCAGGGTGTTCACCTTGGCCACCTTGGTCGCCGCTTCCTGACGGAAAAACGCATCCAAGATTTGGTTGCCTGCAGTGACGATCAGCACCTTGGATTTCCGCACCATGCCGATGACCAACCAGGCCTCGTCGTCCTTGTCGAAATCGTCGTTGACGCCGTCCAGGTGGACCCTGAGGATGGTGTTGCTCCGCAGATCGAATTGTGGCAAGAGGAACACCGCCTGGGCGTCGCCGGGTTCATCCTTGGTGACGTTTTCTTTGTCGGTCTTTTGACGAACAATGGTGCGTTTGGGCAGCGTCACTGTCTGCTGGCCGCTGTGGATTTGCTTGCCATCGCTGGTGATGTCCAGCACCAGCTTCACTTCGCAAGACTCCGGCCGATAATTGCGGACCTGGACGAACGCCTGCATCTTGGAGGCGTTGGGGTCCTGCTTATTGGTCTTGTCGGCCTCTTCGCGGACAACATTAAATGCCAAGATGCCGACGTTGTTGACGTTCTGGGGCCCCGGCACTCCCGCCAGCTGAAAATGCAATTGCAGATTGCCCAGGGTCGAGGTGTTGCCCGCCATGAGCGAGTTGAGCTTGGTCAAAGACG